>NZ_JBHLUH010000062.1:0-572 GCF_042433955.1 Phytohabitans kaempferiae
CGATCCGAAGGGTCGTTCCGAGGGTGAGGTGATGCGGTTCTGTCAGGCGTTCATGACTGAGTTGTACCGGCATTTGGGTGAGCACACCGATGTGCCGGCGGGGGATATCGGGGTGGGGGGTCGGGAGATCGGTTATCTGTTCGGTCAGTACAAGCGGATCACCAATCGCTACGAGTCCGGGGTGTTGACCGGGAAGGGGTTGGCCTGGGGTGGTTCGCAGGTGCGGCGGGAGGCCACCGGCTACGGCACCGTCTTCTTCGTGGAGGAGGTGCTGCGGACGCGGGGTGACTCGTTCGAGGGTAAGAAGGTGGTGGTGTCCGGGTCGGGCAATGTGGCTGTCTACGCGATGGAGAAGATCCAGCGGTTGGGCGGTGTGGTGATGGCCTGTTCGGATTCGGCGGGTTATGTCGTGGATGAGAAGGGTATCGACCTGGATCTGGTGAAGGAGATCAAGGTGGTGCGCCGGGAGCGGATCAGTGAGTACGTCAGCGAGCGTGGTGGGGCGGCTCGTTATTTGGCTGGTCAGTCGGTTTGGCAGGTGCCGTGTGACATCGCGCTTCCCTGCGCGACGC
>NZ_JBHLUH010000063.1:0-72897 GCF_042433955.1 Phytohabitans kaempferiae
ATTTTCAGCCCGGAACGGGCCGCCCGCCAGAGGCGACAGGGACTAGATCCGGCAGCTCGCCGCGCCGGCGTGCAGCCTGATGGCCGGACCTCCACCTCGAAAGCTCACCACAGACCTTTCGGGGTCGAGGTCTGAGTGGATCGCACAGCGTCCGCGCGCGCGTCGGATCAGCAGTGGATCGTGGTATGGAACCGCCCCAGCTCCATACCACGATCCACCGAAACTAGGTGCCGTCGAGCGCCCATGTGTCTCCTGCAGGGAAGCGGGAACCGCTCACAAGCGGGGCTTGAATCGTCTAGCGCGGGGCGCCGGGAGCGGGCAGGCGCGCTCGGTGGCATCCGCTACGTGTCGCGCCCTCCCGCCCGGCGCCGCAGGGCCTCCGGCTTGTGCACCGCCTCGCCACCGTTGTCGCTGCGCACCAGGTACTGCGGCGCCTCCGCCGAGGCCGCGACGGTACGCCCGGCCGCCTCCGTCCGAGACGTGATCTTCCGGATCACCTCACCGCGCGCCGTGCCGCCGTGGCTGCTCCACTCGACCCGGTCACCGCTACGAAACTCGTCACGCATCGCGCACCCCCGACGCCATCTACCCGCGATCCACGCGGGCACACCTCCACCAATGCGGAGCTGACGGCAGCGGCACATCACATCGCACGGCGCCGAGGCTGGCGGCGCCGTGCGGTACAGTGGCCTGGTGCATTTGTACTTCCTGTGACGGCTGACCAGGCCGCCCGCGCTCGTCGAGACCACTCCGAGCGTGCGGCGGTCGTGTTGTCCTGACCCCTGCCGGGTCGCCGTCATCTCACGCGCCCCGCCCCTCCCGGGCGGCGTTGGCGCGTACGCCTCGAAGGAGCCAAGTGCTCACACCAACAGTTCTGCCCGCGCGCGCACGCGCACAGATCGTTCTCTCCGGGGCCTCTGTCGCGCTGGGCGCGGTTCCCGTTCTCACCGCGGTGGATCTGACCGTGACCCCCGCCTCACGAATCGCGATCGTGGGCGAGAACGGTCGCGGCAAGTCGACCCTGCTGCACCTGCTCGCCGGCCGGCTGGCACCGGACGAAGGCTCCGTCTCTCGCATCGGCACGCTCGGGCTCGCCGAGCAGGAGATGTCGACGGCGGACGAACGCACGGTCGGCGAGGCCGTCGCCGACGCTGTGGCCGACTCGCTCGCCGCGCTCAGCGCACTCGACGCGGCGAGCATCGCCCTCGCGGACGGCGACGAGACCGCGGACGAGCGCTACGCCGCCGCACTGGAACGCGCCGAGATCCTCGACGCCTGGGACGCGGAACGCAGGGTCCGCGTCGCTCTCGACGCGCTGGAGGCCGAGTCCGACTGGTCGCGGCGCCTGTCGGAGCTGTCAGTGGGTCAGCGGTACCGGGTACGTCTGGCCTGCCTGCTCGGCGGTGACGCCGATTTCCTGCTGCTCGACGAGCCCACCAACCACCTGGACCGCAACGGGCTGGAGTTTCTGACCGAGCGCCTCCGCGCCCGTACCGGTGGAGTCGTGGTGGTGAGCCACGATCGAGCGCTGCTGGCGGACGTCGCGCAGACCATCGTCGACCTCGATCCGACGCCTGACGACCGGCCCCGCGTCCACAGTGGCGGGTACGACGGCTACCGGGAGGGCCGCCGCGCCGAGCGCGAGCGCTGGGAACAGGAATACGACCGGCAGCAGTCGGAGAGGGCTCGGCTGCGGGACGACCTCAGTGCCGCGCAGAACCGGCTGGTCACCGGATGGCGTCCCGACAAGGGCACCGGCAAGCACCAGCGAGCGACCCGGGCGGCCGGGCTCGTGCAGAGTGTCCATCGCAGGCGGGCGGCTCTGGAGGCGCACGCGGTGACGATGCCGGAGCCGCCGCAGCCGCTGCGTTTCCCCGAGCTCGCGACGCGAGCCGGAGCGACTCTGCTCACCGCCGAGAAGGTGACAGTGGACGGACGGCTCTCCTCGCCCACGTCGGTCACCCTGCGGGGCGGGTCCCGGCTCGTCGTGACCGGACCGAACGGCGCCGGCAAGTCCACATTGCTCGCCGTACTGGCCGGCGAGCTGCCGGCCACGGGAGGGCGGGTCCACCGGTCGCACACAGCGCGCATCGTGCTGCTCCACCAGGAGGTGGCGCTTCCGCTTCAGCGGCGCGCCAGCGACGTCTACGCGACGCACGTGGACAAGCTCGTCTCCGCGGGCCTGATCCCGCCCGGAGAAGCCATCGGGCTGTCGTCGCTCGGGCTCCTGCGCCCGCGCGAGGCGAGCAAGCGCGTCGGAACGCTGTCGGTGGGTCAGCAGCGACGGCTGGACCTCGCCCTGGCACTCGCCTCGCGACCGCACCTGCTCCTGCTGGACGAGCCGACGAACCATCTCTCGATCGCACTTGTCGACGAGCTCACGGAGGCGTTGCGCGGTACGCGGGCCGCGGTGGTGCTGTCGAGCCACGATCGCCAACTGCTCCGGGACGTCAAGGAGTGGCCGAGGCTCACGCTCTAGGGAATCGGCAAGGCTGCGTCGCGCCGCGCGATCCCGCCGGGTGACGGCAGCCGGTTCTCCCCGCCGGTGCGCGTGGTCGCGGCCCGTGGTGAGCGGGAGAGCCTGTACGCCGGCCGGACGGCGCGGAGCTGCGCCGGCACCGCCCCGCGTACGACGGACACGACTGGCGCCTGCTTCGGGAGACGGCCGCCCGCACCGGACGCCACGGTCGCGACCGCGAACGGCTCCACGCGTACCGGTCCGCGCAGCCCGTACGAGAATGTCCGCGTGCCGGCCGGCGCGTACATCTTCAACTGATCGGTTGGTTGGTTTCGGCTGCGTGTGCCCAACCTGGCGAGGCACACGCACCGGCCCGGACCGGGACAACCGGCGCGAGTGGCGGTCAGACGACGTCGGGCTCGGTCAGCTCGGCCAGCCACTCCGCCGGGGCGGAGCGCCACTCGTCGGCGACCGGCAGCGCGGAGCGGTCCAGCGCCCGCCACCACGACAGCGCCCGGCTCAACCGGGTCACCCGGCACGCCAGCGTCGCCGATCGCCGCAGCGCCGCCGCCCCGCCGGACCAGCCCGACAGGTACGCGTCGCGCAGCCGCAGGAGCTCCGCGTCGCCGGGAGCGAGCCCAAACCGGTACGTCGCCGACGACAGCGTCACCAGCAGCGTCCCGAAGGGATGCGCCACGCTCGCGTCGCCCCAGTCGAAGAAGCGGTACGGTCCGGCGAACACGTTGCCGTCGTGCAGGTCGTCGTGTTGCAGCGACGCGGCCACCCCGTCGGCGGCCAGCTCGGCGCACCACTCGGCCACGTCGGGCACCACGGCCTCGACGGCGGCCACCCGCTCGGTGCCGAGGCCGGCCCGCACCACGGGATCCTCCAGCAGCCCGCCGAGCAGCTCAGGCAGGAGCGAGGGGCGCTGATCGGGTACGCCCAGCGCGACCATCGCCTCCGCCTTGTGCGCCAGCGCCCGTTGCAGCTCGGCGTACTCCTCGACGAACGCCGCCCAGTCTTCGAGCCGGCCCGTCTCGCGCAGGATGGCGCCCGCGTCGGCGGTGAGCAGCCAGCCCCGCGCGGCGTGCACCGCGACCGGCGGCAGCACCGCCTCCGGCGCCCAGGCGGCCAGCGCCTCCGCGAGCGGCGCCTCGTACCGGCAGCCGAACGTGTTGGCCTTGAACCAGTGCCATCCGGCCGTGGTCGGCGCGCGGTGGGTCACCGACCACGGGCGCACCCGGTGCTGCTCGATCGGCCCGGTGACCGGCGTGCCCCGCGCGGCGAGGCGCTCGCTGACCCACTGGTCAGCCGCGGCCCGCCACGCCGGCGACGTCCAGTCATTGCCATCCACGATGGACTCTTCGGTCGGCGCTCGCACGCCGTGACCCTAGCGCCACGGCCAGGTCAGCCGCATCCAGGTTTACGGCAGGTGCCACCGCGAGCCGTGGCCGTGGGGGCGGAACCAACCGTCGCCCGCTCGGGGAAGGTGGCACCGCGCGGGTTTGCCGCCCCCGGCGGCGGGTAGCCGCCGCAGGGTGGAGAAGGAAGGGGGGTGAGCCCGGTGCGTGGGAGCTTCCGGGTCGGACGGATCGCCGGCGTCCCGATCCGCGTCAACTGGAGTGTCCTGGTCATTTTTGTGCTCATCACGGTGGGATTGGCCGCCGGAAGCCTTCCCGCGGGCTACCCCGGACATCCCCGGTGGGCGTACGCGGTCGCGGGTCTGTGCGCCGCCACGGTCTTCTTCGCCGGCCTGCTCGCCCACGAGCTGTCCCACGCGATCGTGGCGAAGCGAAACGGGCTGGAGGTCAAGCAGATCACGCTCTGGCTGCTCGGGGGCATAGCCGAGATACGCGGCGAGGCCCGCGATCCGGGCACCGAGGCACGAATCGCCGGCATCGGCCCGCTCGTGAGCCTGCTGATCGGTGTGGTGTTCGGGGCCGTCGCGATCGCCATACGGATGGGCGGCACGGGCCTGGTCGGCGGTGTGTTCGTCTGGCTGGCCGTCATCAACCTGGCCCTCGCGGTGTTCAACGTGCTGCCGGCGGCACCGCTCGACGGCGGCCGCCTGCTTCGCGCCGGCCTGTGGAAACTGTTGGGTGACAAGACCCGGGCGGCGATCGCCGCAGCGCGGGCCGGGCGGATCCTCGGGGCCGCACTGATCGCGTTGGGCTTCTTGGAGCTGTTTCTGCGCGGATACCTCGGTGGTCTGTGGCTGGCGTTGCTGGGCTGGTTCGTGCTGGGCGCGGCGGGCGCCGAAGAGGCCCAGACCCGGGTCACCGGGGCGCTGTCCGGGGTACGCGTCGGCGATGTGATGTCCGCGCGGCCGCAGACCGTGGCGCCCGACGTCTCGGTCGCCGAGTTCGTCGACGACGTCCTCATGCGTCACCGGCACACCGCCTTCCCGGTCACCGACCAGGGCCGGCCGGTCGGGATGGTGACGCTGGACCGGGTGCGGCAGGTGCCGCTGGAACAGCGTGGCTACACCAGGCTGTCCGACGTGTCCTGCCCGGCCGACCAACTCACGCTGACGACACCGCAGGAGCCGGTCAACGACCTGCTCCCGCGGCTGAACGGATGCGCCGACGGACGCGCCCTGGTGGTCGAGGACGACCGCCTTGTCGGGATCGTCTCTCCCCGTGACATCAGCCGCGCCGTGGAACACCTCAACCTGAGCGGGCGAGGGCGAGCGCGCGAATGGGAGACCGCTGGGCCGGTCGGTGAAGTCGGCAGGCCGGGCTGGCATGGCGGCGGCGAGCGCGGGTAACCACGCCGGATCGAAAGGGGACAAATGGGCGATCCGCGAACGGACGGCGAGAAGCCGATCGAGCCCGACGAACTCCAGAGACGTGTGGCGCGGCAGGAGGGCGCGGGCTACGAGCCCACGGACGCGGACGCCGCCGCACGACGCCACGACGAACACACTCGGCGGGTCGGGTCCGCTGGCGGCGGCCAGTACGGCGCCGGGCGCGAGGATGGCTAGCGCATGCCGGTCCGTGGCCGCGCGGACCGGTCGACGTTCCGCCTCCTCGCGGTCCTCGCCCTGGTCTGGGCCGCCATCAGCGGCTGTACCGGCCCGGTGGTGACCGAGGCCGGCTACCGCGAGAAGGTGGCCAGCACGGCCCGGCAGCTCTCCTCCGCCATCGCCTCGGCCGATCTCGCCGTGCGGCTGCGACTGGACGGCAAGGCGATCTTCGCGTTCACGGACGCGACGGTGAGCCAGGCCGAGTCGGACGCGGAATCCGCCACCACCGCCCTCTTCAGCCGCCAGCCGCCCAACCGGGAGGCGATCGCGCTGTACCAGCGGGTACGGCAACCCTTCCAGGACGCCGTCGACGCGTTGCGGGCCGTGCGGATCGCGGTCCGGCGCGAGGACCGTGCGGGCATGCGGACAGGGTTGGCCGGATTGGCGGGGCCGGCTCAGCAGGTCGCCGCGATCCAGTAGGCCCGCCAGATGAGTCGACTCTTCCGGCTGTCCCTGGGGATCATGACCTCGATCGGTGGCTTCGTCGACATCGGCAACCTGGTCACCAGCGGAATCTCCGGCGCGCGGTTCGGCATGTCACTGACCTGGGCGATCATCGCCGGCACGATCGCCATGACGCTGTACGGCGAAATGGCCGGCCGGGTGGCGTCGGTGGCCCGGCGACCGGTCTTCCACGTCATCCGCGAACGCCTCGGCGTGCGTACGGCGATGCTCAACCTGGTCGCGTTCGTGCTGCTCGCCGTGCTGACCCTGGCCGCGGAGATCGGTGGGCTGGCGCTCGTCCTCGAGTTGGTGACCGGTGTCAACTACCTCGTGTGGGTACCGTGGATCGGCGCGGCGATGTGGCTCGTCGTGTGGTGGTGGCGGATCTCCGTACTGGAAAACCTGTTCGGGATGCTCGGCCTCACCCTCCTCGTCTTCGTCGTGGCCCTGTTCGCGCTGCCCACCGACTGGGGCGCGATCGGGCACGGCGTGACGCATCCCTGGGTCCCCGCTCAGGAGGGCCATCCGATGTACCTCTTCTACGCGATATCGCTCTTCGGCGCCTGCGTCACCCCGTACCAGGTGGTGTTCTTCGCGTCAGGCGGCCGGGAGGAGCACTGGACCGCCAAGGACCTCCGCGAGATGCGGCTCAATGCCCTGATCGGCTTTCCGCTCGGCGGCCTGCTCTCCGTCGCGATCATGGCGGCCGCGGTCGTGGTGCTGCGACCGGCCCAGATCGACGTCAGCCACCTTGGTCAGGTGGCCCTGCCGGTCGTCGAGGCACTCGGGCCGGTCGGCCTGGTGCTCGCCCTCACCGGCTTCACCGCGGCGATCTTCGCGGCCGGGGTCGAGTGCACCCTCTCCATCGGCTACAGCGTCGCCCAGTTCTTCGGCTGGGGGTGGGGCAAGGACCGGCCGCCTCGCGACGCGCCCCGGTTTCACCTCGCCTGCCTGGTCGCGGTTGTCGTCGCGACGGCGTTCATCCTGACCAGCATCGATCCGATCACCCTCACCGTCGTCTCCGTCGTGCTCGGCGCCGCCGCCGTCCCGCTGACCTACTTCCCGGTCCTGACCGTGGCGAACGACCGTAGGTACATGGGCCGGTACGTCAATCGCCGCTGGGTGAACGGCCTCGCGGTGACCTTCCTGCTCGGCATGACGGTCGTCTCGGTCGTCGCGCTACCGTTGATCTTCATTACGAAAGCGGGCCAGTGATGCGGACGCCGCACCGGTTCACCGCCGATGAACTGCTGCTCGACCGGCAGATCTACGACGTCGACGGCGCGGCCGTCGGCAAGGTCGACGACCTGGAGCTGACCGAGCCGGACGACGGCGGCGAGCCCTACATCTCCGCGCTCCTGTGCGGACCGACCGCCCTGGGCCCGCGTATCGGCGGCCGCCTCGGCATCTGGTGGGCGGCGATCGGGCGGCGGATGCGGCCGAAGGACGACCCCTACCCGAACCGGATTCCCGCCGAGGACATCGACTACGCCGACCGCCTGCAGCTTCGGCTCAGGGTCTCCCGCGACCAGCTCGACGCCGACCGGTTCCGGGACTGGACCCGCGACCACATCATCGGCCGGCTCCCGGGAGCGGGCTCGTGAGGGCCACCGACCTGCTCGGAGCGACCGTGTACGACGTCGAGGGGAAGCCGGTCGGCGCGGTCCGCGACCTGCGATTCGAGGTCCAGCCGGCCAACGGGTCCGGCGCGGAGGTGCGGCATCGCCTCACCGCGCTGGAGTGCGGCCCCATCGGTCTCGCCCACCGCCTGGGGTATGACCACGGGGACCTGCTGGCCCCATGGCCGTTGACGCCACTGCTGCGCCGCCTGACCGGACGCTCGCTGATCGTCCGTTGGTCCGACGTCACCCGGATCAGCGACGCCCGGGTCGAGATCAGCCGGAAGCGTGCGGAGCTGTCCCACCCGCCGAAGCGGCATCGATGACCCAGACCGGTGGCTTCGCCTTCCTCATCGCGTGGGGCACGTTCTTCCTGCTCTGCGGTTTCCTGGTCTACCTCATCCTGCGCCGGCGAGAATCCGGAGGGCGGCCGCGGCGCGGGCGAGCGCTGTTTCGGCGGCGAGGGCGATCACGGCGATGACGGTGTGGCCGGTGTCCGGCGCGAGGCGCGGCATGCTGCGGCAGGCCCGCTCGGCAGCGCCCAGCCGGCCGGCGGTGCCGGCCCCGGGTCAGATGGCGACAGCCTCAGTCCGAGAGGAACCGGGTGATCCGTTCGTGGTAGACCCGTGGCTGGTCGCGGGCGATGTCGTGCCCGGCGTCGGGCACGTCGACGAGTGTGGTGTTGGGCAGCAGTTGGCCATACTCGGCGGCGACCGCAGGCGCGATGTAGTCGCACTCGCCGCGCAGCACCAGGACCGGTGTCTCCAGGCCGCGCAGGGCTGGGCGCGGGTCCGGAGCCTGTCCGGCGTCACGGACCGTCATCGCGTTGGCCCAGAAGCCGAAGCCGGCGGGCTCGGTGCCAGCGTCGTCGGCGCCGCCCGGTCCGGCGCAGCCGGGGCGCATGTCCAGTCCGCCGACCAGCGCCTCGTACTCGGCGTCCATCCCCCGCTCGGGCAGCAGGGTCCGCGCGGCGCGCGGGCCGGCGACGGCGAGCACGACGTGCGCGATCATGAAGCGGGGATGCGTGTCGACGACATCCTGCTGGTCGCGACGCCCGGCCGGGGTCAGCTGCGTGGAGCTGGGAAACGCCGGGGACCAGATCGTTCCCGGTGAGGTCAGGACGGCGCGGGCCACGCGCTCCGGATGGGCGGCCAGGTAGTTGGCGATGAGCTGGGCACCCCACGAGGCGCCGACGAGGGTGAGCCGCTCGACTCCGATGGCCGCGCGGACGGCGTCCAGGTCGGCGACGTGGCGAGCCACGGTGTACTCGGCGATGTCGGTGGCCCGGCTGGACAGCCCGGCGCCGAACTGGTGGTAGGCGTACACGTCGTATCCGGCGGCGGCCAGCCGAGCGGTGAGCCCCGGGTCGCCCAGCTCGGGCGCACCGGGTCCACCGTGGACGATCACGACCGGCGCGTCCCGGGGCGCGGCCTGCGCCGGCGTGTGGACGTAGGCCAACCGTGAACCGGTCGGCAGTTGCCAGTGGCGCACGCCGGGCGGCTCGGTGAGCACATTGGACGAACCGGAAGGCAGGACCAGCACCGCCGCCAGGGCGAGGAAAACGCTGGTGACCGCCCCGGTGACACCGACCGTCGTCCACCGCCGCGCACGATGCGGTGGCGGCTGTCCGGGCGTCAGCAACCTGGCCGCCGGCAGGGCGAGAGCGGCGGCGCCCGTAGCCGTGGCGAGCACGGCGAGGAGCACCGCCGCGACGCGGCTTCCAGTCAGCGCCGCGGCGGCCAGCAGCACCACCAGGCCGGCGACGACCCCGACGGGCAGGGCCGCCAGCACCAGCACCGCACCGCCCAGTCTCCGCATCACGGCTCCCTTCACGACGCCACGGGCGCGACGATCACGCGCGTACGGGCGAGGTACTCCATCACGCGGCGCCGGCGGCTGAGCAGAAGCGGCGTCCAGTCGAGCCAGGCGAGCGGCCCGACGAGGAAGCTGAGCCGCCGCAGGACGCCCACCGCCGGCCGGATCCGCAGCCCGTCCTCGGTGACCACGCGCAGGTTGAACAGCAGCTTGCCCGGCGACCCGCCCAGCCGGCTCTCCATGACCCCCAGTCCGAGGATCGACCAGGCCAGCGCGAGCGGGAGAGCGAGCGTGTACAGAAGGCCCGGGTCGTCGTAGACGCAGCCGCCGCCGGGCGTCAGCGCGACGCAGGCACCACCGGCCTCGAAGTAGACATGCGGCGGGAACGCCAGGACCGTCGTCGCCCCGGACAGCCCCCGCACCGCGAGCGCGACGCTGACCAGGACGAGCGGGAGATTGTCCAGCAACGCCGCCCCAAACCGCCGCGCGAGCGGGGCATCCGACGCCGACCGCTCCCGGGCGAACGCCGCCGCGGCCTGCTCAGCCGACCCAAGGCCGTGAAATGCCTCGTCGAGCGCCCCGGCGTCGGCCGCGTCGCGCAGGTGCTCCACCAGCTCTTGGCCGCGCGCCTCCGCCTCGGCCGGTGGGCAGGCCAGCTGGCGCCGCACCACGCCGGCGTACTGGACGATGCGCTCGTCGTCGGTCATCGACCACTCCCGTCGAGTGCCTCCAGCAGAGCCCGCATCCCGTCGACCACGCTGTTCCACTCCTTACGCAGCATCGCCAACCGGTCCCTTCCATCGGGCGTGATGGCGTAGTACTTCCGGGGCCGCACCCGGCCTGCCGCCTCCCACTCCGCGGTGATGTGACCGCCGTCCTCGAGCCGGTGCAGCAACGGATAGAGCGTGCCCTCCTTGACCTCCAGCACCCCGTCGGCGGTGCCTTGCAGCAGCTTCAGCAGCTCGTATCCGTAGCGGCGGCCGGTGTCGAGGACAGACAGGACGGCCAGCTCCGCCGTGCCCCGGGCCAGCTCCCGCCGGAGCCGGTCGAGCGCCCCCGGCTCCGGCTGCCCCAGGTCCCGTGTCACGGAAGCATGGTATGACCCGATGCCTCGGACGACAAGGCATGGAGGCGGCATGGCGAGGGCTTGATCAGGTCAACGTCCAAGGAGCCGTGCCGCCTGGCCGTCCTGGCCCCGCTGGCACTGGTACGGAGGCGGAGGCGAGATGGGCCATCGACTTCGCCCGTACCCCCGGGATGAACATCTACGTCCTCGGCTACTACCACGGCTGGCGGCTGCTGCGCCCCTGGCTCGACCACCCCGATCGGGCCGCGCGCGTGCGCCGCCTGCTCACCGAGCCGGTTCTCCCCGCCGATCTGGAAGGTCAGCCGAGTCCGATGTAGACGCTGGCTTCGGTCGCGTGTCGCGAACCGCCTTCGGCGGGCGCTTCGGCCAGACGGCGTCCATCTCGAGTATCCGCCGAGGGAGGATCAGCAGCGCCTCACCTTCGACGGTGAGATTGCCGTCGGCGTCCTCGCAGCGTGCCTTCACGACGCGCTTGCGGCCGTCCACCTTCTCGACCCAGGCGCTGACGCGGACCGTGCCGAGCGGCGTCGGCCGGCGGTACGTCAACGTCAGCCCGGCGGTCATCCCGGGATGGCCCGCGGCCGCGGCGGCCTCGGCGAACAACTGGTCCAGGACAAGGGCGATCACGCCGCCGTGTACACAGCCGGACGGCCCCTCGTAAACCGGCCCGAGCGCCAAGGTGGCGGAAGCGCCGTTGCCGTCCCAGAACATCGAATGTGGCCCGACCGCCATCGCGATGGGGTTTCGCAGGCCAAGGACGGCGTTGCCGTGCTCGCGCCCCCCGCCGTCGTGGTCCAGCTCCATTCCCAGCGCGCCCGGACGGGCGTCCGCGAGCAGCCGGCGCGTGAGTGCTTGGATCTCCTCGGTCACGGCACCGGCCTCGTCGAGGCTCACCCGCGTCCTCAGTTGGGCGTCGCACAGCTCCCGTACGGCCTCGGTGAGCGCGCCGTACGCGTCGTCGTGCCGTTGGAGATCCTCCGCGCTGAGTTGGGTCCTCGAAAACGACACCGAGGTCGCGAGCGGATCCGGCGCCATTCCGCCTCCCTTTGTCCGGTGGGACCCCGCCGGGCAGGGCGAGGACGCACCCTCAGCATAACCAACCATCTGGTTGGCTATCGTGTGACGGGAGCCACGGGAAACCGGTGCTGGCGGAACGGACCTGGTGATGTCTTCGGGGGCGGGCTCGTCGCCGAGCCCGCCCCCGATGGTGCTTTGCTACTCGACTGTCAGGTGGACGCGCCGGCGTCGGGCGAGCAGGAACACCCCGACCCCGACGGCGAGCAGGCCGACACCGGCACCGGCGACGACGGCGGCGTTGGCGCCGGTCACCGGCAACGTGCCGCCGCCCTGGCCACTACCGGGCTCCTCGGTCGGCGGCTCGACCGGAGGTACCCGCATCACCGGCGCCGAGGCGTTGACCGACAGGTGCCCGATGGCCACGTCGAGCAGGTGGGACCGGCCGACCATCACCTCGAGGCGGAGGCTGGCCGCCTCGGCGCTGACCTGGCGGTCGGTGATCTGCTGCTCCAGCCCGCCCAGCGACAGCCGTACGGTCAGCAGCGAGTTGCCCTTGCGGACGGTGGTCTCACCCGGTGCCAGCCGCCCGAAGAGGTTCAGCGAGACGCTGGTACCGGCGGCTTCGAGGTTTGCCACCGGCTTGCCGGCGGCGGTGACCTCGAGGACCGCGGGCTGGTAGCTGACGACGGAGTCCCGCGCCGTTCCACCGGCGATCGCGATCAGCTTCGGCTGCGTGACGACCTTGATCGAGATCTCCTGCGCGGTGCCGTCGAACAGCGACAGGTCGGTCAGCGCCGCGCCGGCGGCGGCGGCCACACCGACCCGCTCACCGCCGAGCGGTACGACGTCGGTCGCGGTCTGGGCGGCGATGGTGGGGCCGAGCCGGGCCAGGCTGGTCTGCTTGGCCGCGCCGGTCGCCTTCGTCACCGCCTGGATCGCCGGGAGCGGACCCTCACCGTTGAGCACGGCGACATCGGCGAGCGTGGTCGACGACCGGGTCAGTGGCCCGGTCTTGCCGCACCGGTACGCGTCTTCCCAATGGGCCTCCGCCGTCGACTTGCCGAGGGTCACGCCGAGGAGCCCGTTCGCGTTCAGCGAGCCGAGCGTCACCTCGTGCGGGCCGACGACCTCGGCGGCGGTGTCCCCGACCTCCCTCGGCGCGTGCTGGCTGGCCACCGCGCCCTGGGCCGGCAGGCCGGGCAGTTGGAGGCCGAGCAGCTTGGCATCGGCGTACGTGGCCGTGGCGGACGACTTGTGGGGCTCGCCGTCGCTGTCGACCGTGCCCGCCGCGGTGGCGAGGCGCACGTCTGCCAACGCGGGCAGGTCCAGCCCGAGCAGGTCGATGTCCAGGACGCTGAGCTTGAGCAGATCCGCCGTGGATCGGGCGGTGAACGCCACGTCAGCGCAGTCGGCCGGCGCCTGGGCGGGAGCCGCCGAGGCGGGCCCGCCGAGTGGCAACGGCGCGACCACGGCCAGGAGCGTGGCAACCGCGGCGCCGATACGGCGGCTTGCGGGCGAGGTACGGCGGCGGGGGACCGTCGTCATCGAATTGAACCTCCGAATGGTTGCGCAGTGGGAAGCGTTTGACCTCCAGAGCGCAACCAGCACCGTCCGCCGCCGGATACGGCGACAAAGAATCTTCATGCTTTGTGGTTAACCGCTTCGGCCAGTTCTTGACACTGGACGCGGTGGTGCACCCTTGCCGTGCCGGTCAACCGCGTGGGGTCTCCGCCCGGCGGCTCGCCCGGTAGGCGCGGGTGCGGTGGCGGCTCTGGCAGGTCAGCGAGCAGTACTGGCGGCGGCCGGCCGGGGACTGGTCGACATAGACGTCGACACAGGCGTCGCCTTCGCACGTGCTCAACCGGCTGGCGTCCGGCTCGTGGCGCAACTGGTCGATCAACGTGAGCGTGGCCGCGGCGAGCAGCGCCCGATCCGGGCGGTCGGTGTGCCAGACCTCGTGCACCGACCATCCCTCCGACGCCAGCGACGGCGCCATCCCCGCCTCGGCCACGAGCGCGTTGAGGCGGGCGGAGCACTCGTCTCCCGAGGCCGCCTCGAACACCGGATGCAGGAGGTTGGCGACCCTCCTGAGCAGCGGCGTGTCGATCGGCCCGAACCGGCTCCAGAACTCCGGGCTCTCCGCCCGAAGGGTCTCGACATCCGGGTACGGGCTCCGCGACTCGCCCGCCTCCTCGCGAGGTGCGTCGGCCCACTCGTTGACGAGGTAGACCAGCAGCGAGATCGGCAGTGGACGCACTTCGACTCGGGTCCGCCGGCCCATCTCAACACCCCGCTCTGACCACATGACCGGATGTCACGCATAATTACTATACATCGCGTGACGGTTACGTCCGGTCATTCGGTGAGATCGCGCAGCGAAGGGATCGGCGAGAAGACGATCCACAGCGTCGCCACGGTCGTGCCGGCCGCGCCGACGAGGATGGCGGCGAAGGGACCCCACACGGTGGTGACGACGCCCGCGAGGGATGCGCCAACCGCGACCATTCCCCAGCTGACGAAGCGATAGGCACCGTTGACGCGGCCCCGCAGGGGCGCCGGTGTGATGAGCTGGCGGACCGTCACGGCCTGGGCGTTCGCGAGCCCGACCGCGAATCCCGAGGTCGTCAGCACCACCGCGTACAGCAGCAGTGCCGCCACCGAGCCGTCCTGGGCGAGGCCGAGCGCGAGCGGGATCGTGTTGCCCACGGCCAGCGTGGCGACCAGGGAGCGGCCGTACCCGAAGCGCCTGGTGGCGTGACCGCTGAGCCAGGCGCCCAGAAACCCGCCGAGGCCGGCGACCATCAGCAGGCCGCCGAGGGCCGCCGCCCCGTACTCGAAGGTCCGCACCACGTGCAGCGTGAGGCCGAGCAGCAGGATCTCGTTGAAGAGATTCCAGGTGCCGGCCTCGCCCGCCAGCGCGCGCAGGACCCGGTCGCGGACCAGGAACTCGATCCCCTCTCGCGTCTGCCGCCACGCGCCCCGCGGCTGTCCCGCCTCGGCCACGGGGGCCGGATCGTCGACCCGTACCCGCCGGAGCAGCAGCGCCGACAGCAGGTAGCTTCCCGCGGTGGCCAGGATCGCGAAGGGTGCGGTCAGCACCTGGACCGCCACTCCCCCGGCGCCGTTGCCGGCCAGCGACATCGCCGACTGTGTGGCCGACAGCTTCGCGTTCGCGTCGGCCAGGGCCTCGCGGGGAACGACCTGCGGGAGGAACGAGAAGTCCGCGAGCTGGTAGAGCACCGTCAGCGTGCCCAGTGCGAAGGCGGCGACCACCAGCCAGCCGACGGGCAGCGTCCACCACAGCACGGCCGCCGCCACGGTCAGCAGCACGAGTCCCCGGCCCAGGTCGGCGGTGATCATGAGGCGGCGCCGGCCCATGCGGTCGACGAGTACCCCGAAGGCGAGGGTCAGCAGCAGGAAGGGAGCGAACTGCGCCAGGCGCAGCGACGCGATCTCGCCGGGACTGGCGTCCAATGTGAGCAGTGCGAGCAGCGGGATCGCCAGGTCCCCGATCTCGGAGCCGAGCAGCGACAGGCCGGATGCCGCCCATACCCACCGGAACGGCCGGGCGGACCACGCGCGCGCCGCGGTCATGACGCACCGACCCAGGCGCTCGCGTCCGCCGCCAGGGACAGCAGGATCACCGTGCCCAGCAGGAGGTAGACGACCCCGCTGACGATCTCGAGGGTTCGGGGCCGGATCCCGCGCGCGGCGAGGAAGCGGCCGAGCGCGCCGCCGGCCATCGCGTAGACCACGTCGACGAGGAAGCCGACCACGACGAAGGACAGGCCGAGCACCAGCAGTTGCGGAGCGGTGGAGCCGGCGTGCGGGTCGACGAACTGGGGCAGGAAGGCCAGGAAGAACAGCACGATCTTCGGATTGGTCAGGTTGACCACGACGGCACGCCAGAACACTCGTCCCTTGTGGATCGACTCGCCGGAGGCCGCGTCCCCCCGGCTGCGCAGCGCGCTGACGCCGAGGGCGATCAGGTACGCGACGCCGGCCAGGCGGACCAGGCCGAGGGCGGCCGGCATCGCCGCGAGCAGCGCGCCGATACCGGTGACCGCGACGAGCGTGTGCACGGTCATGGACAGCGCCATCCCGGAGGCGGCGACCACGCCGGCGCGGCGCCCGTCGCGGAGCGCGACCGCGCCCAGGTAGACGTGGTCGGGGCCGGGAACGATCGCGATGAGCGCGGTCGCCGCGAGGAACGCCAGGTAGGTGCCGGCCGAGATGTCCACCATCAGAACACCAGCCGCCACAGCACCGTGGCCGCGAGCCCGGCGAGCACGGTGACGAACTGCCCGCCCCTGAGCGCCCATACCGCCGCCACGACGGCGAGCCCGGCGAGCACGGACGGGTCGACGGCGCTCCCCCGGTAGCCGACCACGCTGGAGACCAGCATCCCCGCCAGCAGCGCCGGCGGCAGCGCGTCGACGACCGCGCGTGCCGGGGAGGGGATCGAATCGGGGATGACCAGTACCGGCCCGGCGGCCTTGAGCATGTAGTTGATGACCGCGAACAGGACGACGGTCGCGAGCATCGCGCTCACGACGCGGCCCTGCTGCCACGCACCGCCAGCACCGCCGCCACGCCCGCGCACAACAGCGCCACTCCCGGCGGGACGATCCAGCACATCGCCGCCGCGAGCAGGGCCGCCACCGTGATCGTGGTCCGATGCCCCGGCTCGTTCCGGAGCGAGTCGAGGACGAAGACCAGGAAGAACGCGGGGAAGATCACGTCCAGCCCGAGCGTGCGGGCCACCTCGGTGTCAGGAGTCAGGTACGCGCCGATCGCGGTACCGGCGACCCACGCCGGCCACTGCGCCAGCGACGCCGCGATCATCTTCTCCCGGTCGACCGTGCCGTCACCGCGCCGGGCGGCCACCCATGACCCGTCGACGACCGCCTGCGCCTCCAGCGACCGGCGCAGTCGTCCGCCCCGCAACGACCCCGCGACCGTCAGCGCCATCGGCACGAACCGCAGGTTGATCAACATTGCCGCCGCCAGGGCCGCCACGATCCCGCCGCCGGCGGCGAACGCCACCACCAGGGCGAACTGCGCGGCCCCGGCGAAGACCACCGCCGACATGAGGACCACCAACCACGCCGGCCACCCCGCGGCCACCGCCGCCGCGCCGAAGCTGACCGCGAGCGCGAACGCGGCCGCCCCCAGTCCGGCGCCGACCGACAAACCACCTCGCCAGCCGGAGGCACGGCTTTGCGCAGAAGTCGAGCTCATGACGTTTCCCATCGACCGACAACGTGACACGCGTACACGCGCGCCATCACGTGACACGCATGTCACGTGATCATAGCCTTATTCGCGTGACGATCAACTTCGAGTGGGCAGCGCCGAACGGCCGGCACGACCGCTGGCGGGTCGCGACCGGCTCGTGGTCGAGGTGCGGCGGGCTACGGCTCCATGGCCAGGATGGCGTCGAGGCCGCGCTCGAACAGCTCGTCGTCGCCCCACCGAGTGGCGTCGAGATGGCCGGAGGCGTTGAGCGTCGGATAGGCGTCCGGGCTCGCCGCGATGAGCTGCCGGGCCGTCGCCCGCACCGCCGACCCCTCGACCAGGCGCCAGGTGGCCTCGGTGAGCGCGGCACCGATCACGTAGTTGGCCAGCAGGCGCGTGGCGACCGCGAGCCGGAGGTCGGTGAAGCCGCCGCGGACGAGGGCCGACTGCAGGTACTCCGTGCGCGCGAGGACGTTGGGGCCGAGCATCGGCCGGCCGATCAGGCCTGGCGACCAGGGGTGGCGCAGCATGACCGCGCGCCAGTCGCGGACGAGCGCCCGGGCGTCGGCGCGCCAGTCGTCGGTGGGCTCCGGGAACGGTACGTCGCCGAAAACGTGGTCGACGGCCAGGTCGAGGACGTCTTCCTTCGTCTTGACATGCCAGTACAGCGCGGTGGAGGTGACGTCGAGCGACTGGGCGAGACGGCGCATCGTGAGGCCGTCGATGCCGTGCTGGTCGAGCAGGGTCACGGCGGCGTCGACGATGCGCGCCCGGCTGAGCGGGGCCGGGCGCGACCGCGCCGACTCCTCACGCAGCCACACCGAGCCCGGCTCACCGCCGCGGGAGCCGCCCGGAGTCTGGCGCTGTGGCTGGTCGAACTCGGTTTCCCGCACACCGAGACTCTAGTACAGTGCACAGACAACTTAACGTCGGTAAGGTGGATTACCGCCGTTAAGCAGTGGTCAGGGAGGAGGCGTCACACATGCCGTCGATCCGGATCCAGCTGGACACCGACCGGAGCACCGCCCGCCACGTCCTGGAGTTGCATCGCGCGGGCAAGCACCACCGCGAGTCCCGCGACGCCGCGCGGGAGGAGGTCTGGCGGCTGGGGCGCACCCCGGCCGGTGAGCCGGTCTTCGTCGGCGTCAGCAACGGCGATCCGGTCCGGCTGCTCTACGACGTGGAGGTCAACCTGGACACGGCCCGGTAGGAGCCGGTGCCCCCGCACGCGGTCAGGGCGCCGGCTCCGGAAACTCGACCGTCTCGCCCGGGCGCAGCAGCACCTCCCGGCCCCGGCAGGAGAGGCGGATCGGCGGCTGGTGCCCCACGCAGGCGGAGACCTGGACGCCGGCCCCGCTGATCCGCAGGGTCAGCGAGTGCTCGCGATAGCGGATGTCGAACTCGATCGTGCCCAGCTCGCGTGGCCAGTACGGATTGAGCCACAGCGCGTCGTCGCGGGTCTCCAGGCCGGCGAAACAGCGTTGCAGCACGTCGACCGAGCCGGCCATGGCCGCCAGGTGCACCCCTTCGGCGGTGGTGCCGCGCTGCACGTCGGCGATGTCGCTGCGCAACGCTTCGAGGAAGTACTCGACCGCCTGCTCGCGGTGGTTTCGGGCGAGTACCCAGGCGTGCACGACCGCGCTGAGCGTCGAGCCGTGCGCCGTCCGCCGCATGTAGTAGTCGACGGTCCGGTCGATGGTGTCCGGCCCGAGTTCGTAGCCGAGCCGTCCGAACATCTCGGCGAGTTCGTCGGCCGAGAAGAGGTAGAGCAGCATCAGCACGTCCGCCTGCTTGGACACCTGGTAGCGGTTGGGACTGTCCCCTTCGGACTCCAGGATCCGGTCCAGCCGACGGATGTCGCCGTATCGGCTCCGGTAGCCGGACCAGTCGAACTCGGCCAGCCGCTCGTACCCCTCGAACTGGCTGATGACCGGGCCGTGCATCGGCACGAACATCCGGCGGGAGATCTCGTCCCACCGCTCCGGCTCCTCCGGGCGCAGCCCCAACGTCTCGGTCAGCTCGGCGCGGCTCTGCTCGTTGAGCAGGCGCAGGACGTCGAGCGCGCGCGCGAGTACCCAGGCGGTGAGCAGGTTGGTGTAGGCGTTGTTGTCGACACCGCGCTCCGGCGCGTCCGGGTAGCCGGTGTGGAACTCGTCCGGCCCCATCACCCCACGGATGACGTAGCGGTCGCGCTCGTGCTCGTACACGGCCAGGCCGGCGAAGAACCGGGCGACCTCGATGATCATCTCGGCTCCGTACTCGCCGAGGAACTCCCGGTCGCCGGTGACCTGGTAGTACTGCCAGACGTTGTACGCCACGGCGAGCCCGACGTGCCGCTGGAGGTACGTGGGATCGACGATCCACCGGCCGGACGCGGGGTTGAGGTGCAGCCGCTGGCTGTCCTCCCGCCCGTCGCTGCCCGACTGCCACGGGTACATCGCGCCGCTGTGGCCGGCCTCCCATGCCGCGCGCCGGGCCCAGGGCAGGCGCCGGTGCCGGTACCGCAGCAGGGCCCGGGTCAGCAGGGGCACGCGCAGGTTGAAGATGGGGAACACGAACAGCTCGTCCCACAGCACGTGGCCCCGGTACGCCTCGCCGTGCAGCCCGCGGGACGGCACACCGGCGTCGAGGTCGACGGTGTGCCCCGACATCGTCTGCAACAGGTGGAAGAGGTGCAGGCGGATCGTTCGCAGCGCGCGCGGCTCCGCGTCCCGCATCGACACGCGGAACCGGCGCCACAGCTGGCGCCAGGCCAGTTCGTGCTCGGCCAGCAGCTCGTCGAAGTCGCCGCACCAGGCCAGCCGGTTCAGCGCCGCCGTGTCCGGGTCGGAGATGGCCCGGTCGCGGGACGTGTAGACGGCCACCAGCTTCTCGACCGTCACCTCCTCGCCGGCGGTCACGTCGACGGCGAACTCGTGCCCGAGCCGGCTGGGCTCGCGCACCGTCTCGCGTGGCACGTCGAGTTCCGCGCCGGCGCGGAACAGCCTCGTGCGCTGCGCCTCGGCGACCCGGATCTGCGACTGGTTCGTCGCGACGACGACCAGCACGCACCGCTCGCCGACAAGCTCCGCGGACAGCGGCCGCAGATGCGTGTCGGCCAGCTTCCCGTAGCGGGCCACGCCGTGGTTGCGCGCCATCGTGTCCAGCGACGACCGCACCAGCAGGCGGCCCGACCAGTTCTCCGGCGTGAACGTGGTCTGGAGGCCGCAGAGGTGCTCGTGTCGCATGTGGACGAAGCGGCGCTGGGTCACCGCGGTCGTGCGGCCCGCGGCGTCCCGTACGCGCCACCGCCGGACCAGCACTCCCCGCCGCATGTCCAGCTCCAGCCGCTGGTCGAGCCCTTCGGCGTCCTCGCACCACGCGCCGCCCTCCGCGGCGAAGGTGAGCGGCAGCCAGCTGGGCAGGTTGACCAGGCTCTCGTTCTCGACGGTCCGGCCGCCGACCGTGTCGGTGAGCCGGTTGTAGACGCCCGCCGCGTACGTCCCCGGGTAGTGCACGCCGTCGGCCGTCGACTCCGGGGCCGCGCCACGAGTGGCGAGGTAGCCGTTGCCGAGCGTGCACAGCGCCTCCCGGCGCCCCTCCTCGCCCGGGTCGAAGCCGTCGTAGGACAGCGTCCAGGAGTTCACGCTCCGCACGCCTTCGTCGTCATGTGCCCTGGTTGCCCGCCAGCGGCAGCGGTATTCGGAGCTGCGCCGTATGCAAGATCGATAACGGCCGGACGGACCGGCCAAGCCCGTTAGGCCGCCTCCGGCGCGGGTACGCGATAGGGATGAAACTTGGAATCGTCGGTGCCGGCCGCGTCGGCGGTACCCTGGCCAAGAAGCTCACGAACGCCGGCCATGACGTGGCCATCGCCAACGCCCGGGGGCCGGACACGCTGCGGCGGCTGGAGAGCCAGCTCGGCCCGCATGCCCGCGCCTGCACCCCCGAACAGGCGGCCGCCTTCGGGGACATCGTGATCGTGTCGGTCCCGTTCGGCCACTACCGCGAACTTCCCGTCGCGGGCACCGCCGGCAAGACCGTCATCGACGCCAGCAACTACCAACCCACGCGCGACGGCCACATCGCCGAACTCGATGACAACAGCACCACCTCCAGTGAACTCCTGCAGCGGCACCTGCCCCAGGCCAAAGTGGTCAAGGCGTTCAACGCGATGCGCTGGGACCACCTGCGCGACTACGGCCACACGGGCGGCCCGGCCATGCGGTACGGCATCCCCATCTCCGGCGACGACCCGACGGCCAAACGTGACGTCGCCGACCTGGTCGAGCAGTTGGGCTTCGAACCGGTCGACGCCGGCGACCTGGCGCACGGCGGCCGTAAGCACCAGCCCGGCACACCTTTGTTCACGGCCGACCTCACCGACGAGGAACTGCACAGACGCCTCGACCCGGCCGTGTACCGGCCGCCGACCGCGCAGGACTGGACGGCCGCCGCCGCGCAGGCGCACACGCCCGGCGGCCCCTACGACCAGAGCGCGGTCCTGACCAGGGACGGCAGACCGGGCAGCGGACGCTGAACCGCCCGGACCACGAAGCGTGGCCCGGGCGGCGGTGGCACGGCGGCCGACCGGTCGCGGTACGGGTCCGTGTCCGGTCGCGTCGGCGCGCGCGGACACGGACCCAGCCTGCGGTCAGCCGATGCGCAGCAGGTAGCGGAACGGCACGCTCCCGCCGATGTAGACGCGCTGGCCCGAGGGGGTCAGGCTGCCGCTGAGGTGCGTGTACTTCTCGCCGGCGCCGAGGCTGGTCGACGTCGGACCGTTGCCCGGCCCGAAGGTGATGACGTCGTCGCCGACGGTGTAGGTCCCCTCGCCCTCCACGAGCTGGTAGGCGCCGCCGCTGCCGACCACGCCATCGAGCGTGCCGCCGCTGCGGAAGGCGAGCTCGATGCCGAGCGAGGTCTTCGGCCCGTTGACCTCGAACTCGATCTCGAAGACGCCCGGCCGGACCTCCCGGATCGTGATCTTCGTTTCCAGCACCTTGAACTGCTTGGGCCGGTTCGCGAAGTCCATCTTGGAGTAGAACCGGCCCTCGGAGGTCAGCGCGTAGTCGCCGTTTCCACGGCGGTGCTTCTGTGGCAGCGGCAGGTGGTACGGCACCTTGACGGTGTCGGTGAGCCGCCAGCCGCCCTGGAAGGGCTTCAGGCCGTTGCTGCGGAAGTGGCCGGTGCTGAAGAAGCTCGGCGACATCCGCACCGAGTCGAGGATCGCGGCGCCCTTGCGGAACTTGAAGAACGTCGGGTTGGTGGAGAGACCGGACGCGATCTCCCGGATCGTGGTCTCCTGCCCGGCGGAGTCCCGGCGCTCGTTGTGGTAGTCGGTACCGCCGAAGATGCGGGCGGTGGTGTCGCCACGGCGGATGCACACCAGGTGCGAGTTGTGCGTGCGCTTCTCGTAGTTGGTCGACAGCTGCGCCGGGCGCGGAAGCTCACCGGCCAGGTCCGGATAGGCGAGCGCCTCGGCGAGGAACTCACCGACGGAGTAGCCGCTGGAGGCGAACGACTGGGGGTTGGCCGCGACCTGGTCGCCGATCTGCTCGGCGACGGCGGCGAACCGCCGGTCGTTGTAGACGATGGCCATCTCGCGGAAGTGGGTCCAGTACTTCCACACCTCCTGGACACCGGTCTGGTCCTGGCGGCGCGAGTGCACCGTCTCGACCTCGCCGTTGGGCTGGAGCCGGAACAGCGTCATCTCCAGGTTCTGCCGGACGTTCTCCCGCAGCTTCGGCCGGTCGGCCAGCCGCGCGACGATCACCAGCGAACGGTTGGTGACCTCGGACGCGTAGTTGGGGCTGCGCTCGCTGTACTCGCCCTCGTTGTCCTGGTCGATGCCCTCACCGAGCCAGTCGTCGATGCGGGCGAGCACGTTCTTCTTCTTCGTGATGTCGTAGATGTACGACAGCGCCTTGCAGATCTCCCAGCGGTGGTTGGGCGTGTGCACGCCGCCCTTGACCAGCGCGTCGGTCGCCTTCTGCATGATGGCCAGGTACTTGTCGCGGATGGCCACCGTGGTCGGCGAGCCATCCTTCTCCAGCAGCTTGTAGGTCAGGCCGATGTCCGCCATCGCGAACGAGGTGTCCGGCGGGCTGTCGAGGTTGCCGACGTCGTAGAGGCCGCTCGGATTCTGCCGGGCGCGGAGGGCGTCGGCGAGGGCGGCGACCGGCGGCAGCAGGGACTCCTGGTGGTAGTACGCGCCGCGCTGGTTGGCGTACGCGGCCACGAGCCGCAGGGCGTTCCGGGCGAGGTTGCGCGGGCTGGTGCCGGACGCGATCTGGTTCTCGTAGCCCGAGAGGACGCCCGGGACCTGGAGGTTGTTGATCGTCGTGAGCGTGTCGAGGAAGCGGTCGTCGACCTTGGGGGCCTTCGCGGTGGCCGGCCCGGCCAGGGCCGGATCCGCCACCACAGCGGTGGTCGCCGCAGCCGCCGAGGCCGCGCCGACGGTGGAGATGAACCCGCGTCGGTCCATGCTGATTGACTCCTTTGTCAGTAGAGCCTACAGAAATTAGGGGGTTTGGTGGACAGGCCACGGCCCGTCGATGGGGAGCGGGGAGTGCGGGAGGAGTCCGTTACCCCTTCACGCCCTGGGTCGCGATCCCTTCGACCAGCAGGCGCTGGAACACCACGAAGAAGACGAGGATCGGGACCAGGGAAAGTACGGCCATCGCGAACATCGGGCCCAGTTGTGCCTGACCCGCCGAGTCGATGAACGCGTTCAAGGCGACCGGCACCGTGTACATCGCCGGGTCGTTGATGAAGATCAACTGGGCGAAGAAGTCGTTCCAGGCCCAGATGAACGAGAAGATCGCGGCCGTGACGAGAGCCGGGCGGGAGAGCGGCAGGATGATCGAGAAGAACAGCCGGAACCGCCCGCAGCCATCGATCGCGGCGGCCTCGTCCAGCTCGCGCGGCAGCCCGCGCATGAACTGCACCATGAGGAAGACGAAGAACGCCTCGGTGGCGAGGAACTTGGGGACGACCAGGGGCAGGTACGTGCCGACCCAGTCGAGCTCGTTGAAGATCACGTAGTGCGGCACGATCAGGACGTGGTACGGCAGCAGCAGCGTGCCGATCATCAACGCGAACCAGAACGCCCGCATCCGGAACTGGATCCGGGTGAACGCGAACGCAGCCACCGCGCTGGACAGTACGGTGCCGATCGCGGTCAGCCCGGCCACCAGCAGCGAGTTGAGGAAGAAGCGTCCGAACGGCACGCCGGGGATGGCCGACCAGCCCTCGGCGTAGTTGCTCGGCGTGAAGATCTCCGGCAGCAGCCCCAGGTTGGAGCTGATCTCGCCGGGAGACTTGAACGACGTGGCGACCGCCCACACGACCGGGTAGATCAGCACCACCAGGCCGATGACGAGAAACACGATGGCCAGTGCGCGAAACACTGCCCGACCGGCCGTCAGCGAGCGACGGGCGACGTTGACCGTGGGGTTTGCGGTCGTCACGACGGATCCCTTCCGGAGTCCTGGTAGAAGACCCAGGAGCGCGAGCTGCGGAACAGCAGGACGGTGATGACGCCGAGTGCCAGCAACATGGCCCAGGCCATGGCCGAGGCGTAGCCCATCTGGAAGTTCCCGAAGCCGCGTTGGTACAGGTAGACGGTGTAGAAGAGGGTGGAGTCGCTGGGGCCGCCCTGGCCGTCGCCGATGACGAGCGCCGGCGTGAACGCCTGGAAGGCGTTGACGATCTCCAGCAGGAGGTTGAAGAACAGGACCGGGGTCAGCAGCGGCAGCACCACCTGGAAGAACCGGCGGACCGGTCCCGCGCCGTCGATGTCGGCCGCCTCCAGGATCTCCCCCGGGATCTGCTTCAGGCCCGCCAGGAAGATCACCATGGGGGCGCCGAACTGCCACACCGCGAGCAGGATGATGGCGTACAGCACGAACGAGGGGTCGTTGACCCAGTCCCGGCCGGTGATCCCGATGTTCTCCAGGAAGCCGTTGACACCACCGCGACCGCTGAAGAGGGCCTGCCAGGTGACCGCGACCGCCACGGTGGCGCCCAGCAGCGACGGCAGGTAGAAGAGCGCGCGGAGCAGCCCCGAGCCGCGCCGGATGCGGTTGAGGATCACCGCGACGCCCAGCGCCACGGCCAGTTTCAGCGGCACGCTGATCGCCACGTACATCGCGGTGACGACGACCGAGTGCATCCAGCGCGGGTCGTCGATCATCCGCTTGTAGTTGGCCAGGCCGACCCACTCCGGCGAGGTGAAGAGGTTGTAGTCGGTGAACGAGAGATAGAGCGACACAGCCATCGGCACCAGCGTGATCAGGCCGAACCCGATCAGCCACGGGCTGAGGAAGACGTGGCCGGCGAGGTCGGCGCCGGCTCCCATCGGGCTCCGCCGCCGGGCCGACCGTTTCGCGGCCGGCCCGGGGCGGTTCGGCGTACGCACCTCGGTGTCCTCATCGGACAGATCCGCCTGGATCCCCACCGGTGTGCCGCTCGCGCTCTTCGTCACCACTTCTCCTCGACGCGGTGCTGGGACCGCAGTCCCGGAGAACCGTGTTCCTTACTGAAGTTCGGTCTCGGCCTGGCTGAAGAACGCCTTGGCCGCCGCTGCCGGCTGCTGCCTGCCGAACCAGACGTCCTGCGTGATCCGGACGAGCAACTGCTGGATCTGCCCGTCACCGGCCGGCGGCGGTACCGGAGGCGGTCCGACCTTGGGGGTCATCTCCGTGATGTACGCCAGGATCTGCTGGTCGATCGGCTTGAGCGACGAGCTGATGGACTGCGCGATCGTGCTGTTCGGCGGGACACCGCGGCTGACGCCGAGGATCTTGCCCGCGTCCGGGTCGTTGATCAGGAAGTTGATCAGCGCGGCGGCTTCCTTCGGATGCTTGCCGCGGGCGTACGCGCTCAGCAGCATCGAGGGCTTGATGTACTGGCCCGCCTTGGCCGCCTCACCGGGGTAGTTGATGAGACCGATGTCGGTGCCGTACGCGGACGCGTTGCTGCTCGTGCCGAAGTCCATCGCCGCGACCTTGCGGATCAGGCCGTTCTTCGTCACGTCGCCGGTCGCGCCGGGCACGGTCACGGTCGGCTCGGTGACCGCCTTCGAGGCACGCAGCTTGGCCCACAGGTCCCACCACTGCACCAGGTCGGCCTCGGTGAAGGCCAGCTTGCCCTCGGCGTTGTAGAGAGCCTTGCCCTGCTGCCGCAGCCAGATCTCGAAGCCGTCCTCGAGGTAGCTGGCGTCGACGCTGCCGGCGACCTTCCCGCCGCCCTTGGCGCTCAACTGGCCGGCGAGCGCCCCGAAGGCGTCCCAGGTCCAGCTCGCCTCGGGCGGGTTGATGCCGGCCGAGGTGAAGAACGCCTTGTCGTAGACGACCACGCCGGTGGTCTGTCCGAACGGGATCGCGTAGCGCTTGCCGTCCCACTTGCCGGTGTCGGCCAGGACCTCCGGGACGTTGGCGAGGTCGAGCGTGCCCTGCCCGGTCTGGTCCAGATCGGCGAGGACGCCGCGGCTGCCGTACTCCGACAGGTAGCGGTAGTCCATCTGGAACACGTCCGGCGCGTCACCGCCCGCGGTCTGGGTCGCGAGCTTGGTGAAGTAGTCGGCGTAGCCGGTGTACGTCGTGGTGACCTTGATGTTGGGGTTCTTCCGCTCGAACGCCGCGACCGCGTCCTGCGTCACCTTGGCCCGGTTGGGGTCGCCCCACCAGGTGAAGGCGAGCGTGACCTGGCCGCCACCTTCCGAGCCGGAGGAGTCGTCGTCGGATCCACACGCGGCGGTGGTCGCCACCAGGGCGACGGAGATGGCCGCTACGGCCATGTGGCGCAAGCCGAAGCCGGTGCGCCTGGGTCGGTTGTCCTTGTCCTGCCTATGAAAATCAACCACGGCTCTCATCAACCTCCGCAGCCTCATCTGGTTGAGATCGTTAGCTCGGCACAGCATCGGGCCACACACGTTTAATTGTCAAGACATTCGGTTGTAACGGTAAGCGCTTTCACCAGGGGCGCAGGCTCGCGGAGGAGCGGCACGCTGCGACATTTAGGGACAAGATCCTCTGTCCATATCGGGCGATCAACCGCGCCTCAACGAGAAGCTGGACAGGTCCGACAAAGTACCGATGGCGGCGCGGCTCAGCGCACGACAAAGGCCGCCAGGTGCGTCACCGGACGGCCTGTGTGCCAGACGAGCGCGGTCAGCGGGACATGAGGCTGACCTCGAAGGAGTAGCGGGCGGCACGGTACACATGCGACCCGTGCTCGATCGCGCGACCGGCGTGGTCGTAGGCGGTGCGCTGCATCGTCAGCAACGGCGCGCCCCGCGTCTCGCTCAGCAGCCGCGCCTCGATCGCCGTGGCCTTGCGCGCGCCGATGGTCTGGTCGGCGACCCGCAACTGCACGCCGAACTCCCGGAGCACGTCGTAGAGCCCGCGCTCGCGCAACTGCTCCTCCCGGATCGGCGCCACCCTCGCCGGGATGTAGTTGTGCATCAGGGCCAGCGGCTCGTCCTCGGCGTATCGCAGCCGCTCGACCGAGATGACCTGCTCGCCCTCCTCGAGGTGGAGCAGGGCCGCGATCTCGCCGGGCGCCGGCTCGACGTCGAACGCGAGCACGTCGGTGCGGGGCCGGCGGTGCGCGCGGCGCAGGTCGTCATGGAGGCTGGTCAGCTCGACCTTGCGCCGGACCGCACTGTGCACGATCTCGGTGCCGACACCGCGCTTGCGGATCAGCAGGCCCTTGTCGACCAGGTGCTGGATCGCCTGACGCATCGTCGGCCGGGAGAGCCCGAGCTGGTCGGCCAGCGTCACCTCCGTGTCGAGCCGCGTGCCTGGCTGGAGCTGGCCGGACACGATCAGGCCCTCCAGGCTCGTCGCGACCTGGAAGTAGAGCGGCACCGGACTGAACCGGTCGATCGTGATGAGGCTGGCGATGCCCTCCACGTCGGCCTCCTCGGGGGCGTCATGCGGCATCCATGATAAGCCATGTAGCCGTTTCATTCGCACGTCAGTATGTCATAACAAACACTTGACACCGTCTGAGCAGCCCGGACACACTCCTGGCCATGCGCTTCGGACTCATCGGTGCGGGCCGGATCGGCGCGCTGCACGCGACGACGCTCGCCTCGCTGCCCGCGGTCAACGGTTTGGTCGTCTGCGATATCGATCGCGGTCAGGCCCGGGCGGTGGCCGACCGGGTCGGTGCGGTCGCCGTGGACACATTGGACGAAATGCTCGCCGCCGGCATCGACGCGGCGGTGGTCACCACGTCCACCTCGACTCACGCCTCCCTGATCCAGCAGATCGCGGCGGCCGGCAAGCCGGTCTTCTGCGAGAAGCCGATCGCGCCGGACGTCGCCGGGACGCGCGCGGTGCTCGCCGCCGTCCAGCAGGCGGGGGTCGCGCTCCAGGTCGGCTTCCAGCGGCGGCACGACCCGGGCATCGCGGCGATCCGCGCGGCGGTCGTCGAAGGCCGCCTCGGCGACCTGCACCTGTTGAGATCATGCACACATGACCCGGCCCCACCACCGGCCACGTACGTCGCCACCTCCGGCGGCATCTTCCGGGACTGCGCGGTGCACGACTTCGACATCGTCCGGTGGGTCACCGGGCGCGAAGTGGTCGAGGTCAGCGCCACCGGCACCAACCGGGGCGCGCCCTACTTCGCCGAGGCGAGCGACGTCGACACCGCGGCGGCCACACTGACCCTCGACGACGGCACGCTCGCGATCTGCACGGCGACCCGCTACAACGGCGCCGGATACGACGTCCGGCTGGAGGCGCACGGTTCGGCCGGCGCGCTGACGGCCGGGCTCGACGCACGCGCACCGCTGCCGCCGGCCGCGACCGGCGAGCCGTACACGGGCTTCGGCGAGCGGTTCCACGACGCGTACGCCGCCGAGCTGGCGGCCTTCTGCGACCTGGTCACCGGCACCGGCACCAACTCCTGCACCGGCGAGGAGGCGCTCGCCGCACTGCTCGTGGCCGAGGCGGCCGAACTCTCGCGTCGCAAGGGTCGTCCAGTTCTCGTCGAGGAGGTGCCGCGATGATGCGAGTGGCGGGTGCGCCGATCTCGTGGGGCGTCTGCGAGGTGCCGGGCTGGGGATACTGCATCCCCGCGGAGCGGGTCCTGGCCGAGATGTCCTCCCTCGGGCTGGCCGCGACCGAGCTGGGGCCCGACGGCTACCTGCCGGCCGACGCCGCCGCGCGGGCCGACCTGCTGGCGCGCCACGGCCTCGATGTCGCCGGCGGCTTCGTACCGGTCGTGCTGCACGACCCGGCGGTGGACCCGCTGCCCGGCCTGCTGCCCGCGCTGCCCGGCTGGTCCGGCGCGCTGGTGCTGGCGGCCGCCACCGGCGCCGACGGGTACGACGACCGGCCCGACCTGGACGAGGCGGGCTGGCGCACGCTGCTGTCCAATCTGGACCGGCTGCGCGCGGCGGCAGCGGAGCACGGCGTGCTCGCCACGCTGCACCCCCACGTCGGCACGATGGTCGAGCGGGAGGCCGAGGTGCACCGGGTCCTCGACGGCTCGGACATCCCGCTCTGCCTGGACACCGGGCACCTGCTCGCCGGCGGCACCGACCCCGCCGCGCTCGCCCGGCAGGCGCCGGAACGGGTCGCGCACGTCCACCTCAAGGACGTCGACGCGGCCGCGGCGGCCCGCGTGCGCACCGGCGAGATCAGCTACACCGACGCGGTGCGCGCCGGGATGTACCGCCCGCTCGGCGACGGCGACGTGGACGTCGCCGGCATCGTCGCCGCGCTGACCGCCGCGGGATACACCGGCTGGTACGTGCTGGAGCAGGACACCATGCTGGACGCCGCGCCGGCGGACGGCGCGGGCCCGATCGGCGACGTGCGCGCGAGCCTGGCCTACCTGCGGCAGGTCTCGGCATGACCGGGTTCGACGTGGTGGCGCTCGGCCGGCTCGGGGTCGACCTCTATCCCGAGCAGGTCGGCGTCGCGCTGGCCGACGTGCGGTCGTTCGCCAAGTCGCTGGGCGGCACCGCGGCGAACGTGACGGTCGCCGCCGCCCGCCACGGCCGGCGGGTCGCCCTGGTCAGCCACGTCGGCGCCGACCCGTTCGGCGAGTACCTGCGGGCCGAGCTGCGACGGTACGGAGTGGACGGTCGGTGGGTCACCCCCGTGCCGGACCTGCCGACGCCGGTCACGTTCTGCGAGATCTTCCCGCCGGACCACTTCCCCATCTACTTCTACCGGTATCCGGTCGCGCCGGACCTGCGCATCACGGCGGACGAGCTCGACCTCGACGCGCTGCGTACCGCCGGCGTGCTGTGGCTCACCGGCACCGGGCTCTCCGCCGAGCCGAGCCGCGCGGCGCATCTGGCCGCGCTCCGGGCGCGTGCGCGGGCCCCGCTGACGATTCTCGACCTCGACTACCGGGCGCGGTTCTGGCGTACGCCGGAGGACGCCGGCGAGGCGTACCGCGCCGCGCTGCCGATGGTCAGCGTGGCGGTCGGCAACGCCGAGGAGTGCGCGGTCGCCACCGGCGAGCGCGACCCGGAGAAGGCCGGCGCGGCGCTCCTCGCCCAGGGCGTGGAGCTGGCGATCGTCAAGCTCGGCGGCGACGGCGTCCTCGCGATGACCGCGACCGACCGGGTCCAGGTGTCGCCGATCCGGGTCGAGGTGGTCAACGGACTCGGCGCGGGCGACGCCTTCGGCGGTGCGCTCTGCCACGGGCTGCTCGCCGGATGGCCGCTGTCCCGGGTGATGTCGTTCGCCAACGCGGCCGGCGCGATCGTCGCCGGCCGGCTCGCCTGCGCCCCCGACATGCCAACGACAGATGAGGTGGAGGAGCTGGTGACGGCGATGACGACCGATGCGTGACGATGCGCTGCGCGACCTGGTGAGGGCGCGCGCGGAGCGTCCGGAGAGTATCGCCGCCGCGGCCGCCGCGCGCCGCCGCCGCCCGCTGGTCGGGCCGACCGGACGGCTGATGCTGATCGCCGCCGACCACCCCGCCCGCGGCGCGCTCGGCGTCGGCGACCGGCGGATGGCGATGGCCAGCCGCACCGACCTGCTGGACCGGCTGCTCGTCGCGCTCTCCCGACCGGGCGTGGACGGTGTGCTCGTCACCGCCGAACTCGCCGAGGACCTGATGCTGCTCGGCGCGCTCGACGACAAGGTGGTCATCGGCTCGATGAACCGGGGCGGCATCCCCGGCACCGCGTTCGAGTTCGACGACCGGTTCACGGCCTACAGCGCGGACGCGCTCGCGGCGGCCAACCTCGACGGCGGCAAGCTGCTGCTACGCATCGATCCGAGCGACCGCGCCAGCGCGGACACGCTGGAGGCGAGCAGCCGCGCGGTGAGCGGCCTCGCCGCGCGCGGGCTCATGGCGATGGTCGAGCCGTTCTGGGTACGGCGGGACTCGTCCGGCAAGCCCGTCAACGACCTCAGCCCGGACGCGATGATCCGGACGATCTCGATCGCCCAGGGGCTCGGCACCACCTCGGCGCACACCTGGCTCAAGGTCCCGGTCGTCGCCGAGATGGAACGGGTGATGGAGGCGAGCACGCTGCCCGCGCTGCTGCTCGGTGGCGACCCGACCCAGGCGCCCGAGGAGACGTACGCGGCGTGGCAGAAGGCGTTGCAACTGCCGACCGTACTCGGCCTCGTGGTCGGACGGACCCTGCTCTACCCGCCCGGCGACGACGTGGCCGCCGCGGTCGACACAGCGGTGAGTCTGCTGTGAAGTGGATACGGCGGCAGTGCGCCGAGGTCGCGCCGGACGGTGACCGGTGGCGGCACGCGGGGTTGCGCGTCGTCACGCTCCGACCGGGCGAGTCCATCAGTTGGCGTACGGACGGGACCGAGGCGATGGTCGTGCCGCTGGCCGGGGCCGCCGAGGTGACCTGCGACGGCGTGGAGTTCACGCTGAGCGGCCGCACCGATGTCTTCACCGCCCCCACCGACCTGTGCTACCTGCCGCCGGCCAGCCAGGTGAGCCTCGGCAGCGCCGGCGGCGGCCGGTTCGCGGTGGCGTACACCGAGGCCGAGCCCGGACTGGCGCCCCGGTACCGCGCGAGCGCCGACGTGCCGGTCGAGGTACGCGGCGCCGGGTCTGCGACCCGCCAGGTGAACAACCTCGCCGACGCGGAGACGTTCCCGTGCCAGCGGCTCATCGTGGTGGAGGTGCTCACGCCCGGCGGAAACTGGTCCAGCTACCCGCCGCACAAGCACGACGAGCACCGTCCAGATGAGACGGAGCTGGAGGAGATCTACTACTTCGAGGTACGCCGGGGCGGCGCCGGATACCAGCGGGTCTACGGCAGCTCGCCGGAGCGCCCGATCGACGTGCTCGCCGAGGTGCGCACCGGCGACGTCGTACTCGTGCCGCACGGCTGGCACGGCCCGTCGATGGCGGCTCCCGGCTACGACCTCTACTACCTGAACGTGATGGCCGGGCCCGGTGAGCGGGCCTGGCGGGTCCGCGACGACCCGGAGCACGCCTGGATCCGCGACACGTGGGCGGACCAGCCCGTCGATCCCCGCGTCCCGTTCTACCGGAGGCCCGCATGACCCGACTGACGGTGGCCCAGGCCCTGATCCGGTTTCTCGCCGCGCAGCAGACCGAACGTGACGGCCAGGTCCGGCGCCTCGTCCCCGGCTGCTTCGGCATCTTCGGCCACGGCAACCTCGCCGGGATCGGGCAGGCGCTGCGCGAGCAGACCGAGGCGATGCCGTACCACCTGTCCCGCAACGAGCAGGCGATGGTGCACACCGCCGCCGCGTACGCCCGGATGACCAACCGTCTCGCCACGTTCGCCTGTACGACCTCGATCGGGCCCGGCGCGACGAACATGGTCACCGGCGCCGCCGGGGCGACCATCAACCGGCTGCCCGTACTTCTGCTGCCCGGCGACGTCTTCGCGACCCGGGTCGCCGACCCCGTGCTCCAGCAGTTGGAGGCGCCCTACGCCGGCGACGTGTCGGTCAACGACGCGCTCCGCCCGGTGAGCCGCTACTTCGACCGGATCAGCCGGCCCGAGCAGCTCGTCGAGGCGGCGCTGCGCGCGACGCGGGTCCTCACCGACCCGGTCGAGACCGGCTCGGTGACGCTGGCCCTCCCCCAGGACGTGCAGGCCGAGGCGTACGACTGGCCGGAGGAGTTCCTCGCCCCCCGCATCTGGCACATCCCCCGGCCGGTGCCGGAGCCGGCCGCGCTCGCCCGGGCGGTCGAGGCGATCCGGTCGGCCCGGCGCCCGCTCATCGTCGCCGGCGGCGGGGTCGTCTACGCCGAGGCGACCGAGGCGCTCGCGGCGTTCGCCGGACGCACCGGCATCCCGGTCGGCGAGACCCAGGCCGGCAAGGGCTCGCTGCACCACGAGCATCCGTGCGCCGTCGGGGCGATCGGGGCCACCGGCACCACCGCGGCCAACCGGCTCGCCGCCAGCGCCGACCTGGTGATCGGCATCGGCACGCGGTACTCCGACTTCACCACCGCGTCCCGTACGCTCTTCGCCGCGCCGGGCGTGCGCTTCGTCAACCTCAACATCGCCTCGTTCGACGCGGCCAAGCACGCCGGGGACGCGATCGTCGCCGACGCCCGCACCGGGCTGGAGGCGCTCGACGCCGCGCTGGCCGGCTGGCGGGTCGACGACGCGTACCGCGCCGAGGCCGCCGAGCTGACCAGCGCCTGGAACGCCACCGTCGACCGGGCCTACGGCCTGGACCACAAGCCGCTGCCGGCGCAGAGCGCGGTGATCGGCGCGGTCAACGACGCCGCCGGCGAGCGGGGCGTCGTGGTCTGCGCCGCCGGCTCGATGCCCGGCGACCTGCACAAGCTGTGGCGCCCCCGGGACCCGAAGCAGTACCACGTCGAGTACGGGTACTCGTGCATGGGCTACGAGATCGCCGGCGGCCTCGGCGTGAAGCTCGCCGAGCCGGACCGCGACGTCTTCGTCCTGGTCGGCGACGGCTCGTACCTGATGATGTCCACCGAGCTGGTCACCGCCGTCGCGGAGGGCGTCAAGCTCATCGTGGTGCTGGTGGTGAACCACGGCTTCGCCTCGATCGGCGCGCTGTCCGAGACGGTCGGGGTCAACCGGTTCGGCACCTGGTACCGCGACCGCGACGGCGCCAACCTCCCCACCGACCTGGCCGCGAACGCCGCGAGCCTGGGCGCCGACACGGTCACCGTGCACGACATCGACGGCCTGCGCGCCGCGCTCGCCGACGCGAAGGCGTCCGACCGGACCACCGTGATCAAGATCGAGACCGACCCGCTCGTCCCCGCGCCCGACTCGGAGACCTGGTGGGACGTCCCGGTCGCCGAGGTCTCCGCCACTCCCGGCACCGACGCGGCCCGCGCCGCGTACGAGAAGGCGAAGCAGTCGCAACGCCCCTACCTGTGAGAGATCGAATGCGTACCCTCGAACACGTCATCGGCGGCGCGCGCCGCGCGTCCGCCACCACCCTCCCCATCTACGATCCCGCCACCGGCGAGGCGACCGGCGCGGTCAGCGTCGCCACCGCGGCCGACGTCGACGACGCGGTGACCGCGGCTGGCAAGGCGTTCGAGGAGTGGGGCGACGTCTCGTTGGCGCGGCGCAGCGCCGTCATGTTCGCCATGCGCGACCTGGTCGAGCGGCACACCGACGAGCTGGCCGGGCTCATCACCGACGAGCACGGCAAGACGCTCGACGACGCGCGCGCCGAGGTCGCCCGGGGCCGCGAGGTCATCGACTTCGCCTGCGGCGTGCCCAGCCTGCTCAAGGGCGCGTACACCGACCAGGCGTCCACGAACGTCGACGCGTACACGTTCCGCCAGCCGCTGGGGGTCTGCGCCGGCATCACGCCGTTCAACTTCCCGGTGATGGTTCCACTGTGGATGCATCCGCTCGCGATCGCCTGCGGCAACACGTTCGTACTCAAGCCGAGCGAGCGGGACCCCTCCGCGTCCGGGCTGATCGCGTCGCTCTACGCCGACGCGGGGCTTCCCGACGGCGTGTTCAACGTGGTCCACGGCGACAAGGTGGCGGTGGACGCGCTGCTCGACCATCCGGACGTCGCGGCGGTCTCGTTCGTCGGCTCCACGCCGGTGGCCCGCTACGTCCACCAGCGGGCCAGCGCGGCCGGCAAGCGGGTCCAGGCGCTCGGCGGCGCGAAGAACCACGCGGTCGTACTCCCGGACGCCGACCTCGACGACGCGGCCCGGCAGATCACCGCGGCGGCGTACGGTTCGGCCGGGCAGCGCTGCATGGCGATCTCCGCGGTCGTCGCGGTCGGCGCCGCCGCCGATCCGCTCGTGGAACGGCTCGCCGCGCACGCCCGGGACATCACCGTCGGCGCGGGCCGGGACGGGACGAGCCAGATGGGCCCGGTCGTGACCCGTCAGGCCCGCGACCGTATCCTCTCCTATGTGGACGGCGGTGAGGCCGGCGGCGCCACGCTGCTGGTGGACGGCCGGGATCTCGTGGAGCGACCCGGCTTCTACATCGGACCGTCCCTCTTCGACAACGTCGTCCCGGGGATGCCGCTCTACGATGAGGAGATCTTCGGACCGGTCCTCGTCGTGCTCCGGGTCTCCACACTGGACGAGGCGATCGACCTCGTCAACGCCAACCCCTACGGCAACGGCGTGGCCGTCTTCACCGACTCCGGCGTGACCGCCCGTCGCTTCCAGCGGGCCGTACGCGTCGGCATGGTCGGCGTCAACGTCCCGGTGCCGGTCCCGATGGCCTACCACTCCTTCGGCGGTTGGAAGGCGTCCCTCTTCGGCGACACACACGTCCACGGGCCGGAGGGCGTGGCCTTCTACACGCGGGCGAAGGCGGTCACCGTCCGCTGGCCGGGCAACTCCCCGCAGGCGGCGCCCGACCTGCGCTTCCCCACGGCGCACTGAGATCCCGCCGTGAGCCGCCCCATCCGCACCGCCATCGTCGGCGCCGGCAAGGTCGCGCGTGACTCCCACCTGCCGGCACTCGCCCAGCTCGCGCGGGAGGGCGAGGTCGAGGTGGTCGCCGCCGTCGACGTCGACGCGGCCGCCGTCGCCGCGGTACGCGCCGAGGCCGGGATACCGCACGGGTACACCGATCTGGAGCGCATGCTCGCGGACGCCTGCCCGGACCTGGTGGTCATCGGCACGCCGCCGGGCGTACACCGGGAGCAGGTGACCGGCGCGCTGCGGGCCGGCGCCTGGGTCTGGTGCGAGAAGCCACCGGTGCCGTCGCTCGCCGACTACGACGCGATCCTGGCCGAGGAGGGACCGGAAGGCGGGCCGTACGCGGCGTACGTGTTCCAGCACCGGTTCGGCTCCGGCGCCGCGCACGTACGGCGGCTGCTCGCGGAGGGGGGCATCGGGCGGCCGCTGGTCGCCCAGTGCGAGACCTCGTGGTACCGCGACGCCGCCTACTACTCCGTCCCGTGGCGCGGCCGGTGGGAGACCGAGGGCGGCGGACCGACGATGGGGCTGGGCATCCACCAGATGGACCTGCTGCTCCACCTGCTCGGTCCGTGGCGGGAGGTACGGGCGATCGCCGCCCGGCTGCGGCACGACGTGCGGACCGAGGACGTCTCGGTCGCCCTCCTGCGCTTCGCCGGCGGCGCCGTGGCCACCGTCGTCAACTCGGTGCACTCGCCGGCGCAGACCAGCCGCATCCGCGTCGACTGCGAACGGGCGACCGCCGAGCTGACCCACCTCTACGGATACCGCAACGCCGACTGGACGGTCACCGCGGCGCCGGAGGTGCCCGAGGCCGAGGCGGCGGCGTGGCGGGACTTCGGCGCCGACGTTCCCAGCTCGCACCTGCCGCAGCTGAGGGCGCTGGTCGCCAGCTTCCGGGCCGGTCGCCGACCACCGGCCAGCGGCGCCGACGGGCGGCACAGCCTGGAACTCGTCGCCGCGATCTACAAGTCGGCCTTCACCGGCGCGCCCGTGCTAGCCGGCGAGATCGCGCCCGGCGACCCGTTCTACACCGCCATGGACGGCGGCGCTCCCGTGCTCGACGCCGCCCCGGTCAGCCGAGGATAGGCAGCCACCGGTCCTCGTCGACCGGGACGGCCACGCGGGCGCGGCCCTCGTCCCGTCGCAGGGTCCGGCGTTGCACCGCGTGGCTGACGTCGGTGGTCGAGACGATCCCGACGAGGCGATCGTCACGGACCACCAGGGCACGCTCGTCCGCGCATCCGTTCAGCCGTGGCAGCAGGTCGTTGACCGCCTCCTGCGGTGTCGTCAGCGGCAGTTGGTCGGTGGGGCAGGCCACGTCCGAGACGCGCGTGCCGGCACGCCGCTCCGGCGGCACCTGCCGCACCCGGTCCAGCGTCACCAGCCCGACCGGCCGCCCCCGCTCGGTGACCGGGAACGCGCTGTGCCGGAACCGCCGGAGAAACTTGTCGTCGAACTCGGCCACGGACATGTCCGGTGGCACGGTCTCCGGCCGCGTGGACATCACCTCGTCCACACGCACCCCGGCCAGCGCCTCGATGACCATGCTCTGGCGCAGCTCGGCACTGGCCGCCACGGAGACGAATCCGCCCAGCAACACCAGCCACACCCCGCTGACGGCCTCGCCGAACAGCACCACCAGCACGCCGAACGCGATCAGGACGGCGCCCAGGACGTGCCCCGCCCGCGCCGCGATGGCCGCCGCCCGCGCCCGGTCACCGAACCGCGTCCACAGTGCCGCCTTGAGCAGGCGGCCGCCGTCGAGCGGGGCCGCCGGCAGCATGTTGAACACGGCGATGGCCAGGTTGATGACGGCCAGCCACAACAGGACGCCGACGAGCAGCCCGCCCACGCCGGCCAACGCGGTGACGAGCACGGCGACCGCGAACGCCACACCGATGAGGAAGCTGACCAGCGGACCGACGCCGACGATCCGCGCCTCCGCGGCGGGATCTCGCGCCTGCCCGCGCACCTCCGCGATCCCGCCCAGCATCCACAGCGTGACCTGCTTGACCCGCAGCCCGTTGCGCGTCGCGACGACCGCGTGGGCCACCTCGTGGGCGAGCAGGCCGGCGAGGAAGACCACCGCGGCGCACAGGCCCGCGAGCAGGTACGCCCACCACGGATAGCCCGGATACGCGCCAGGAAGGCTACTAACGGACAACCCCACCGTGATGAGTAGGAAGACGACCAGGACGCTCCAGTTCACGCCAATCGGCACCCCGGCGATCTGCCCGATCCGAAAACTCAGCCGCACCGGTACACGCACCTCCTTCCGCTCCCGCTGCCGGCTACCCCTGACAAATGCCACGAAACTCCGCCCGGCTGCGGGCCCTGAGGGCTGCGGCGTCCCAGCCATGCTCACGCTTGGTGACGCCGGTTGTGTACCTCGTCCATCAAGCTGTACGTGAAGTGGCAGCAGGCCCGGGCCGCCGACAACCTCGACGCGTACGTGCGGACGATGCTGGTCCGGACGTACGTGGACGAGCGGCGGCCGGCGGACGACGCGGCCGGCACCATCCAGGCGGTGGTGTGGCGCTGCCGGTGACTCCAGCACGTTGAGGGCGGCCGCCGGATCTCGCCCGGCGACCGCCCCTCGGGCCTCTGTCAGACGCGGCCGAAGAACCAGGTGCCGACGGCGTTGTCGTCCGCGCCGACGTAGAACTCGCGGACCGCCTCGATCATCTCGTCCAGCGAGAGCCGGCCGTCGCCGTCCAGGTCGAGCTGGTCGAAGGCGTAGTCGCTCTCGTCCGGCACGGTGCCGAAGGCCCGCTGCATCGTGGCGAACTCGTCCCGCGAGACGTAGCCGTCGCCGTCGGTGTCGGCCAGCTCCAGCACGGCCATCGCGCCTGGGCGGAAGTGCTGGTCGAACCCGCCGTCCGGGCCGCCGAAGCCGGCGAGCATGCCGTCCCGGTACTCCGCCGGGCTCAGCCGCCGGTCGCCGTCGGCGTCGAGGGCGGTGGCGAGCGCGGTCCAGAAGGTGCCGAACCCGTCGGCGATCTTCCGGGCCCGCGGGTCGTCGTGGCCGACGCCGAAGTTGGCCAGGAGCCGGACGCCCAGAGCGGTGAGGTCCTGCTCCTCGACGTAGCCGTTCCGGTTGACGTCCAGGTGGTGGAATGCCTTGTCGAGCTTGCGCTGCTGGAGGATTGTCGCCATGCCGGAAAAATATGGCTTCTGGCACACCTCCGTCGATAGTGGACACCCGTCCGTGTGTCACCCCAAAGGAAGGCGGCGGTTCAGGCGTCGCGGCGGCGGAGCACGAGCCAGCCGCCGAGCAGGGAGGCCGCCATCCAGAGGGCGAGCAGCCCCAGCCCGGTGCAAGGGCCGTAGTCGCGGGCCCAGCGCGGATCGTCCTGCGGGCCGGCCAGGTGCATGATGACCCAGCCGGTCTGGTCGGGCAGGTACTGCGTCACCGAGCGGATCGCCGGGATGTTGCCCAGCCCCTTACGCGACGCCGGCACGCTCCGCTGACCCGCGTGTGCGGCGGATCGCCCTCCGATGTGGTGCAGAGTGGAGACCATGAGTGTCGAGGTAGCGCCCCCGCGCAGCGGCCCGGACCGCAAGCGCGACACCCTGGCCCGGCTGGCCAACGACATCGACGTGTGGGTCTCCACCGCCGGCCCGGACGGCGTGCCGTACCTGGTGCCGCTCTCGTTCAGCTGGATCGCCGGCGGGCTGCTGCTCGCCACCCCAGAGAAGAGCGTCACCGGCCGCAACCTGCGCGCCTCCGGCGTCGCCCACCTCGCGCTCGGCCCCACTCGCGACGTGGTGCTGGTCGAGGGCACGGTGACCGCGTACAGCCGCGAGGAGGTTCCGGCCGAGCTGGCCGAGCGGTTCGCCCGCGAGCACTGGGACGCCCGCGAGAGCAAGCCGCCGTACGGCTACTTCCTGGTCACGCCGCGTCGCATCCGGGCCTGGCGGGAGGAGAACGAACTCACCGGCCGCGAGATCATGCGCGACGGCGAGTGGCTGGTGTGAGCGTGCGGGCCGGGATCGTCATCCTGCCGGACCAGCGGTGGGCCGACTCGGTGGGGCGGTGGCGGCGGGCCGAGGAGTACGGCTTCGCGCACGCCTGGACGTACGACCACATCGGCTGGCGCGACCTGGTCGAGGGGCCGTGGTTCGACGCGGTGCCCACGCTCACCGCGGCCGCGGCGGTGACTTCGCGGATCCGGCTCGGCACGATGGTCGCCTCGCCCAACTTCCGGCATCCGGTGCACTTCGCCCGCGAGGTGACCGCGCTGGACGACATCTCCGGCGGCCGCATGGTGCTCGGCGTCGGCGCGGGCGGCGTGGCCGGCTTCGACAACACGGTGCTCGGTGGCGAGGCGCTGCCGCCGCGGGCGCGGGTCGACCGGTTCACCGAGTTCCTGGAGGTGCTCGACCCGCTGCTCCGCGACGAGCGGGTCACCTATCGGGGGCGCTACTACACCGCCGTCGACGCGCGCGGCACGCCCGGCTGCGTCCAGGCGCCCCGCGTGCCGTTCGTGGTCGCCGCGCTCGGGCCCCGCTCGATGCGGCTCGCCGCCCGCTTCGGCACCGGCTGGGTCACCACCGTCGGCCGGCACGCCTCGCCGGACGCGTGGTGGCGGGCGGCCGGGGAGGCGTGCCGGCGCTTCGCGGAGACACTCGCCGCCACCGGACGAGATCCGTCCACAGTAGACCGGATGGTGTCGCTGGACAGCGGTCCGGTCTACGGCCTCTCCAGCGCGGCCTACTTCGCCGACGCGGTGGGCCGGGCACGCGAGTGCGGCTTCACCGACGTGCTGGTGCACTGGCCGCGCGCGGAGGGCTGGTACGCCGGCGACGAGGCGGTGCTGGAGGAGGTCGCCGCGACGGTACTCCCGACGCTCTGAGCCGCTCGGCGGTTACGCGGCGTCGACCGGGGACGGGCGCCGGCGCCACCGGGCCGGGAGCGTGACCCGCCGGTTGACCAGCCGCATGCAGGGCACCTCGACCCACCGGTGCAGGGCGTAGGCGAGCACGTACGACACCAGCAGCATCCCGGCGGCGATGCCCAGCGCCGGCCAGAGCGCCCACGGGCCGCGCAGGTCGAACAGCTCGGTCGCGGTGACGACGATCGTGAGGTGGACGAGGAAGAACGCGTACGACACCTCGCCCAGGTGCACCGCGATCGGATGGCGCCACGGGGACCGCTCGCCACGCAGGTCGGCACGGGCGGCGGCGGGGATGAGCAGCGCCGTGCCGACGATGACGGCGGCGGTGTCCCGGGTCACCGCGGGCGCCAGGCCCACCGCGAGGTAGTTGGCCGCGAAGAGCACCGTGGCCACGCGCAGCCCGGGCCCGCGCCAGGCGCCGGCGAGCACCAGCCTGGCCAGCACGATGCCGAGCGCGAACTCGGTCATCCGGGTCACCGGGAAGACGTACACGAACCAGCGCTCGTGCTCGGGCGCCACCGCCACCGTGGCGATCCACGGCATCGCCCAGGTGAGCGCGATCAGCGCGGCCCCGGTCGCGTACAGCGCGGCGGGCCCCAGCCGCCGCAGCCCGGCGTACAGCAGCGGGAAGCACAGGTAGAAGAACATCTCGCCGGAGAGCGACCAGCCGACCGGGTTGATCCCCAGGTAGACGAAGTCCTGCGTGTACCAGCCGTGCAGCAGCACCGCGGCCGAGCCGAGCGGCTCCCAGAAGATCGGCGGTATCCGGTCGGTGACGTAGAGCGAGCCCACCGCCAGGGCGAGCGCGACCAGGTACGCCGGGTAGATCCGGGCGACCCGCCCCTGCCACAGACGCAGCGGCCCGCGGTCGGGGCGCGCGGACCAGGCGAGCACGAAGCCGGAGAGCACGAAGAAGAAGGAGACGCCCAGGTCACCGGCGTCGAAGAGCAGCTTGGCGGCGCGCTGCGCGAACGGGTCGGTGAGCTTCACGAACGAGTAGACGTGCAGCCCGAAGACCGCGAACGCCGCCGCGAAACGCAGACCGGTCAGCGAGGGCAGTCGGGACACAACGACCGACCCTACCGAATCCGGCCGGACCCGGCCCGATGGCGGCACACCGTGCACGGCGGGCGGCCCCCAGGCGGAAGGACGTCACACACGCAGAAGGAGAGGCCGCCACGGGGGAAGCGGCCTCTCCAGCTACCAGGTTACCCCGGTTCCGGCCGCCGTGGGGGGCACCGTTTGTTGAGTTACCGCTCAGTTGTCGGTTGCCCGACAGACCGAATGTGACCTGGCCTGTCGGGCATCCCGCCAGGTGACCGGAGTGGCTAGAGTGACACGCCGACACTGCATACGAAGGCGGACAGGAAGGCCGGTCACCGTGTCATACGACACCGCGCCGCCCGGTCCCGCACGGCCGTCGCACGCCGGTGCGGTGGTCAAGCGGTTGAGCCGGGAGTACGGCTGGCTGATCGCCGCCGTCGGGCTCGGCGCGCTGGTGCTGCTCTGTTCGGTGCCCTTCGTCTCCGGCTCGGGACTCACCTGGAACTCGGCCGACCCGCTCGCCGCCCCCGTCGACGTGCCTCGTCCGGCGGGCAGCGCCCCGGCGTTCGTACCCCCTCCTGACGCACCACCGACCAGCGCCGCGCCGACCGCGACGGCCACCACTCCCGCACCGTCGCCCTCCGTGGCCGCGACGACGCGGCGGCCCGCGGTCCGCACGAGCGGCCCCACGCCTCCCCCGCCCACGACGGCGGCGCCGTCCCCGGCGCCGCCGAGGGCACCGGTGGCGCTGGGGCCGGACGGCGGCTGGCTGGGGCTGTGGCAGATGCTGCGGGAGTACTGCGACCGGCAGTACCGCACGCGGGAGGCGCAGTTGCGGCACGGCACCGGTCGGGCGGAGAACAACTGGGAGTGCCGCCGCGAGGGCGCCGACGACCCGCTGATCGACATGAGCGCGGCCTGCAAGCTCAGATACGGCGGTGTGGCCTTCGCCCAGTTCAGCGACCGCGACGACGCCTTCTCCTGGCGCTGCTACCGCAACTGACCTTCGGGGCCGCCCAGCGCGGACGGGCGGCTGGCCGCCACAGGCGGCGTTCCCAGTAACCGTCCACCCTGGACACCGTCCGACGAATGGAGCCGGGCGAGTGGCATCCAGTGCCACCCGCCCGGGAGTCTGTGTCGGGGTGGTGGGCCGGACCGGACCGCTGCGTTGGCCAGTCCGGCCGGCCCACCACTGGCTGGCCTGACCGTGGGAATCAGGCCGCCCGCTGGCCTAACCGTGGGGGAATCAGGCCGTCTTTCCGGCCCGATTGTGGGGATCGGGCCGTCTTTGGGGACCCGGTGGGCGGAAATCTCGTGCCCCCACGATCGGGGAGCGAGGAGCGAGAGGACCGCCCACCGGGTCGCGCTGCCGGGGTTACTCCCCGATCAGCCGGTCGTAGTCGAACAGTGCCATCGCGACGTCGACCTGCGCCCAGAAGCGGTGGTAGTTGAACGTGGGTACCGCGCCACCGTTCAGGTACGCCTCCACCTTCGGCCAGTCCGGGTCGTCCCGCAGGAACGAGCGGATGCTGAGGAAGGTGCTGTTGGAGTTGATCGGGTCACCGTTCGGCATGGTGCCGTTGAAGCCCGGCGGGATGTAGAGGCCCTGGCCGGTCGAGCTGTTGTACGTGTCGTCGAACCGGTTGTAGTCGGCCTTGGTCTCCGGCACCGAGACGCCGCGCGTGTCCTTGCGGGCGAGCAGGGCGTCAAGCAGACCCTTCGCCGTGGCCTGGGCCTGGGCGTTGCCGGACTTGGCGGCGTAGTAGACCAGCGTGCGGGCGTAGGCGCCGGCGACCCCGACATCCTGCGTGTGGTCCACGACGGACACTCGCAGGTTGCTGTTGTTGACCGAGGTCGTGGTGCTGGTCCAGTTGCCGCCGGGCTGGCCGCTCCAGCTCAGCGTCGACGGGATCTGGTACGTGGTACCGGTGATCGTCGTGTTGGCGATGGCCCACGCGACCCACTTGTCCAGCAGCGCCTTGGCCTGCGCGTTGCCGGTCTCGTGGTAGTACTCCGCGACCCGCTCCATGCTCCACGCCTGGAAGCCGAACCACTGGTTGGACGGCGGGTCGTGGTAGACGGGCTTGTCGTCGTAGACCATGCCGTAGAACGTCGGCCGGCCGGCCGGGCGGGCGCTGTAGTCGCCGTTCCAGCTGTTGGTCGCGCCGCCGGCGATCGCACCGTCGGCCGACTGGAGCCAGGTGTAGAACTGGATCTGCCGGGTGAGGCTCGTCGCCCAGTCGGCCTGGGCGGACGAGGACCGCGGGATCAGCTCGGTGGTGTTGGACAGCGCCCAGGCCGCGAACGGGTTCTGGTAGCCGCCGTGGTTGTGGCTGGAGCCGATCCGCCAGGCCCAGTCGCTGCTGCCCTGCGGGCCGCCCCACGCGGAGTACCAGGAGAGCAGGTACGTCGCGCTGCTCTTGCCGGTGCCGGCGGTGCAGGACGGCGAGGCGCAACCGGGGTTCTTGAAGTACTTGTCGTACATCGCGTACCGCAGGTAGTCACCCATCTGCGCGGCCTTGGTGATGGTGGCCGAGATGTCCGCCTGCTTGCCCTGCTCCTTGGCCCACTTCAGCGCCCAGTACGCGGCCTGGACGGCACGCGCGTCGGCGTCGGGGGCGCTGGTGTAGCGCCACTGCCGGGCGTACGTGCTGTCCCCGATGAAGATCGGCAGGTAGCCGTTGGTGCCGCCGAAGTTGAACGTCTCGCACGACGGGTGCGGGACGGTCTCGAAGACGCTCTCCTGCGGGCCGCGCTGGTAGGTGTTGATGTACGCCGGCTTGGTGGTGCCGTCGCCGCACTTGCCGTAGCCGTACACGTTGTCCACGTCGAGCAGCCAGTGCATGACGTACATGCGGTTGTTGCCGTACGTCTGGGTCAGCTCGTTGTAGAGCGGGTCCTGGCCCACGCGCACCGAGGAGTCCAGCTTGCCGCCCTGCTGCGGGTACAGGTCAGGACGGTTGGCCTCGGGCGCGTAGTCGGCCGGGTCGTTCGGGTTGTAGCCGCCCTGCGTCTCCGACGGGATGATGTACCGGTCCATGATGTTCCAGGCGTTGTTGAACGGCGCCCAGTTGCCGGTGGCGCGGCCGTACATCGCCTCGAGCGAGAGCCAGTAGCTGAACGCCTCGGACGTGGTCTCGTGACCGTGGTCGGGCGCCTCGACAAGAAGCGTCTCCACCGAGTGGTAGGGGACGCCCTCGGGGCTGAAGTAGCCGTTCGCCGGAGCCTTGATCTTGTTGTACAGCTCCAGGAACTCCTCGCCGTACCGGCCGGGCTCGGTGGTGTTCTCGTCGTCCGTCACCGTCACAGCGGTCTGCGCGGAGGTGTAGTTCGTCGCGCTCGCGGTGATCGTGGCGGTGTCGTTGTTGGCGTCCGCGTCGTGGGCCGCGTTGACGGCCACGTTGACGCCGGTGCTCCAGTTGGTCGAGTTGAGCGTCACGCTGGTGGCCCCGAGCGTCACGTCCGCGTCACCGGTCTTGCTCAGGCTGACCGGCACGCTGCCGCTCGGCGCGGCGCTGAGCTTGACGTTCAGCTGCGAGCTGCTGCCCTCGGCGACGTTGAGCGTGGCCGGGGTGACGATGCTGGCCTGGCCGCTGCCGGTGACCGTGAAGGCGCGCTCGGCCGTCGCCGTCAGCGCCGGCGAGCCGTTGTCGTAGGCCCGGGCCTGGACGGTGTACGAGCCGGCCGGCAGCCCGCTCATCACGTAGCTGTAGGGCGCCGTGGTGTCCTCGTTGACCAGCAGGCCGTTGCGGTAGAACTCGACCTTGGTGATCGAGCCGTCGGCGTCGCTGGCGTTGGCGCTGACCGTCACGTTGGCCGGCGCGGCGAACGAGGCGCCGGCGGCCGGGCTGGTGAGCGAGACGGTGGGCGCCTGGTTGGAGGACGCGCCGTTGCAGGCGGTGCCGTTGATCGTGAACGCCGTCGGCCTGGCGTTGGTGCCCGAGTACGAGCCGTTGAAGCCGATGGAGATCGAGGCGCCGGTGGCCAGGTTGCCGTTCCAGGACATGTTCGTGGCGGTGACGTTGGCGCCGGACTGCGTCCAGTTCGCCGACCAGCCCTGCGTCACGCGCTGGTTGCCGGGGAAGGCGAACCCGAGGTTCCAACTGGTCAGCGGGTCGCCGAGGTTGCGGATCGTCACGCTGGCGGTGAACCCGTTGTTCCAGTCGTTGGTCGTATAGACCACGTCGCAGGCGGTCGCGGCGTAGGCCATGCCGACCGGCACGCCCACCATCCCTCCCGCGACCAGCGCGCCGGCGGCGACCATCGCCACCCGGCGTTTTCTTGCGGTGAGCTTCATCGTGGAGTGTCTCCTCGCGGACCTGGCCGATTGGCTCGGCCGGCGCCTTCTACGCGATGGTGGAAGCAGCGCGCAGGGCGGAAGGCGCTGGTGACGTGGGGCGTCCCGGCCCGGACCGGGTAGCGAGCCAGGCGCCGAGAGGTGCCGGGCCACAGCTCGATCCGTTCACATTCCTGGGCGCCGGTTTCCACAGTGGATGCCCTCGGCGGCCCGCGGTCGCGCGGTGTTGGCTCCCTCACGCGATGTTTCGACAGTCTTGCATGGGAGCGCTCCCGCAGCAAGTGGGGGCGTTTTTGTCTTCACCCCGGGGCGCTCAAACAGGCCCTGACCTGCCGATCTAGCGGCATCGCGGGGTTTCGGCGCCGTTGGCTCGGTGTTTCGATCTCGTTTTGGGTCTTTCACAAAGGCGTAACGAGTACTACAGTCCCAACCAACGTCGATGGGAGCGCTTCCATTGATGTCGATGCAAGTACGCGGGGGACAACTCTACAGGGTCACCGCCGGCACCATCGGCGGCCCCACAACCGCTCAGCCGCAGAGCTGGCGGCGGGCCAGCCCGGACTCCGCCGCCAGCGTCTCACCCCCGGTCGAGAGGAGGTGGAACCAGAGCCACTCGCGTGGCCCGGCTCCCGCGCGACATGCGCGACGAGGAGGGAAGATCCTCTCGCGCGTGTGTAACTGATGGTGGGGACGGGGGTTGCCCTCCCCGTCCCCACACCCACTCCAATAGAAGATAAACCCCACCACCAAATGGGGTAATCGGTCGTCGGGACAGGCGCCACGCGCCCGACCGGTCGACCAGCTCACCAGACTCTCCCCCATCCGCACCACGCGACCCGACCGGCGACGGCGGACCGCGGGCACGGTTGGAAACGCTTCACAGGACGGCATCGGACCCAACGGACCCATCCGCTTCCACCGCACCGCCGTTCGCGCACCACCCCGATAGCCGTCGCGTCCGTCCACACCGGCCGGTCAGCGCGGACCGGCTCGGCCGACCCGCTCGTGCCAAGGTGCATCTGGCGGATCCATGCGGGGCCGCGGCGGGCCAGACGACGACCGCCTGGACCTCGCCCCGCACCCGCAGGACCCACCTGATACGCCCTGGACCGACCCTCTCAGCCAGCCTCCGCCCGACACGCTCGGCACCGACCGCGAGCGGGAGGCCGTCAGCGCCCTGCACCTTCCCACGACGGTCCGCCACTCGGCGTGCGCGGACCTGGTCGGGGCGGCCACCCGAGTCCACAAACCGGGCGGCACGACTTCGGCCGGGCGATATGGACGATCCTTCGGCCGCATCGCCACCCGATCACCCCATTTCCATCCGCCACGATCCGGGTTAGCCTGGGAGCGCTCCCAGACCAAGGGGGATGGGCCACCACCGAGGAGACCCGAACATGTCCGTACCGACGAGGACCACCGCTGGCGCTACCCCGACCGCCGACTCGGCCAGATCGGCCCTGCTCAGCGGCGTCGAGCCCGACGATCTCTCCCGGGACCCAGCGGTCGACGCTCCGCTCGGCCTGACGTTCCCGGACGGCTTCGTGTGGGGCGCCGCGACGTCGGCGTATCAGATCGAAGGAGCCGCGAAGGACGACGGCCGAGGCGAGTCGGTGTGGGACACGTACAGCCACACCCCCGGCCGCACCCGCAACGGCGACACCGGTGACGTGGCGGTCGACCACTACCACCGCTACCCCGAAGACCTCGATCTGATGCGCGAGTTGGGCCTGGGGTCCTACCGGTTCTCCATCTCATGGCCCCGCATCCAGGCCGACGGCACCGGCGAGCCCAACCAGCGCGGCCTCGACTTCTACCGCCGCATCGTCGACGGCCTGCTGGAGCGGGGCATCGAGCCGATGGCCACGCTCTTCCACTGGGACACGCCGCAGGCACTTCAGGACCAGGGGGGCTGGGAGGCGCGGGACACCGCGTACCGGTTCGCCGAGTACGCCGAGCACGTCTTCGCCGCCCTCGGCGACACCGTGCCGGTCTGGCTCACCGTCAACGAGCCCAAGACCGTGGTGCAAAACGGCTACATCACCGGTCACCACGCGCCGGGCACGCGCGACGAGCCGCTGGCCTACCAGGTCGCCCACCACCTCCAGCTCGGGCACGGCCTGGCGGTGCAGGCGCTGCGCGCCAGCGGCGGCGCCTCCCGGATCGGGCCGGCCTTCAATCTGCACCCCTGCTACCCGGCTGACGACTCGGCCGCCGCGGCCGCCGCCGCCCACCTCTACGACGGCTATGAGAACCGGCTCTACCTCGACTCCGCGCTGCGCGGCCACTACCCGGAGGACGTGCTGGCCGACCAGGGTCCGGACAGCCCGCTGGCCCGCTCGATCCGGGACGGCGATCTGGCCATCATCGCCCAGCCGATCGACCTGCTCGCGGTGCAGTACTACACGCCCTACTACGTGACCGGCGACGGCAGCATCGAGAGCGAGCGGCGGCACGCCACCTCGGAGGCGTTCTGGCAGCAGATCTACCCCGACGGGATGTACGACATCCTGACCAGGGTCACCCGCGAGTACGGACCACTGCCGCTCACCGTCACCGAAAACGGGCTGCCCTGCCCCGACGTGCTCGGCCCGGAAGACGACATCGACGACGTGGAGCGGGTCTCCTTCCTGCGCGACCACTTCGCCGCGGCGCACCGCGCGATCGCCGACGGAGTGCCGCTGGAGAGCTACCACGTGTGGTCACTGCTCGACAACTTCGAGTGGGACCAGGGCTACGAGGAGCGGTGGGGCCTGGTGTACGTCGACTACGCCACGCAGCGGCGCATCTTCAAGCGCAGCGCGCACTGGTACAAGCGGGTCATCGCCGACAACACTGTCTGAGTGTCGTCCGGGGCGCGCCGGCCCGGGTCGGCGCCCCCGACGGACCCGGGAGGTCGGATGCGCGACAGCCTCACCAAACGGCGGGTCAGCGAAGACGAGCTGGCCCGCCTGGTGCTGCGGGCGTTCGGCCCCGGCGCGGGGGTCAGCGCGTGGCGCGAGCTTTCGGGCGGCACCTACAACGCGGCCTACGCGGTCACGCTCGGCGGCGGGCGCCTCGGCGGCAGGCGCGAGGTGGTGCTCAAGGTCGCCCCGCCGCCCGACCTCAAGCTGCTCAGCCACGAGGTCGACCTGATGCGCACCGAGGTCGACTTCTACCGGCGGGCCGCCACCGTCGGCGTGCCGGTGCCCGAGGTGCTCTTCGCCGGCTTCGAGCGCGACCTGATCGGCACCGACTTCGTCTTTCTCAGCCTGGTGCCCGGCACCGACCTGCACTCGCTCGCCGGCGGCCGGCCGCCGGCCGAGTTCGCCGCCGTGCGCGGGCAGGTCGCCGGCCTCACCGCCCGCCTCCACAGCATCACCGGCAGCGGATACGGGTATCCACTGCGCGGCAGCCGCACCTGGCAGCCGACCTGGCGGGGCGCGTTCGGCGCGATGGTCGACGACCTGGTGGCCGACGCGGAGCGCCTCGCCCCGGCCAAGCCGCTGCCGGCCGCGCCCGCGTGGATCGGTGCGCTGATGCGCCGCCATGCCGACGTACTCGACGATGTGACCCGGCCGGCACTGGTCCACTTCGACCTCTGGGACGGCAACGTCTTCGTCGCCCCGGACGACACGGCGGCACCGGCCGGCTGGCGGGTCACCGGCTTCATCGACGGCGAGCGGGCGTTCTACGGCGACCCGGCCGCCGAGCTGGTCAGCCTCGCGCTGTTTCGCGAGCCGGAGCCCGAGCTGCTGAGCGGATACTCGGCCGGCGGCGGGGCACCGATCGCGCTGACCGGGAGCGTGGCGCGGCGGCTCGACCTCTACCGCACGTACCTCTATCTGATCATGGCGATCGAGGGCGCGACCCGCGGCTGGCACGACGAGGAGCGGGTCCGGTTCGAGACCTGGCTCGCCGCCCGTATCGACGCACAGTTGGCGTTGCTCTGACGATCGACCAGACTGGTCGCCATGACGTTCGCCCCGGGGCTGCTCCTGCACGACCGGTACGCCATCGTCGAACAGATCGGCGTCGGTGGGATGTCCGAGGTCTGGCTCGCCGTTGACCAGGTGCTCGACCGCCCGGTCGCGGTCAAGGCGCTGACCGCCGCCCTCGACGACGACCCCGACCTGTTCGCCGCGACCTGGCGCGAGGCCCGGGCCACCGCGAAGCTCACGCACCCCCACGTCACCCAGGTTTACGACTACGGAGAGCAACGACTCGGCAGCGGCGCGGTGGTGCCCTACCTCGTCATGGAGCTGCTCGACGGCCGCAACCTCGCCGACCGGCTCGCCGCCGGGCCACTCCCCTGGCCCGAGGCGGTCCGCACCGCCGCGCAGGTGGCCAGCGGCCTCGCGGCGGCCCACCGCATGGGCGTGGTGCACCGCGACGTCAAGCCGGGCAACGTGATGCTCACCCCCACCGGCGCCAAGGTGCTCGACTTCGGCATCGCCGCGCTCACCGGCTCGCGGCCGGAGGGCGACGGCGGCTGGCTGGTGGGCACTCCGGCGTACGCGGCACCGGAGCGGCTGGACGCCGGGCCGCCCGACCCCGCCGCCGACGTGTACGCGCTGGGCGCCCTCCTCTACGAGGCGCTCGCCGGCAGGCCCCCGCTGCCCGTGGCGACCTGGGACGAGGCGGAGGAGGCACACCGCCGCTCGCCGTCGGTGGCGCCGCCCGCGGTGCCCGGCCTGCCGCCCGCGGTCACCGCGCTGGTGCTCGCCTGCCTATCCCGCGACCCGGCACGCCGCCCGCGGGCACAGGACGTCGCCGAGGCGCTCGACGCGGCCGCTCCACCCGAGCGCGAGCGGATCGCCCCGGCCGCCGGACCGGCCGACGCCCGGCGGCCCACGCCGCAGTACGTACGGGGCGTGGCGGCGGCCGCCCCGATGCCCATGGCCGCCCCCGCCGGCCCGCGGACGTCGGTGGGGCGCCCCGGTGCCGACCCGCGCCCCGAGCGCCGCCGCCGGTTGCGCCCCGCCCTCATGATCACGACGGGCCTGCTGCTGGCCGCCGGGCTGACCGCGGCCGCGCTCGCCGCGTTCGTCCCGAGCGACAACCCCGGCGCGGCCGCCCGCCCGCCCGGCGGCGGCCAGACCAGCACCACCGCGCCAGCGACGACCGCACCCCCCGCCAACCCCTCCCCCGCCGACCTGGTGGCGCAGGTCGACCGCACGCTGGAGGGCGCGATCGCGGCCGGCCGCATCGACGACGACGCGGCCGAAGACCTCCGCGACGGTGTGGACGACCTGAAACGCAGCGTGGCCGACGGCGACCTGGAAGAGCTGCGCGACGGGGCGGCCGAGCTCCTGGAGCAGATCAACGACTTCAACGAGCGGTCGGTCGCCCAGGAGGCCCGCTTCGACCTGACGCTGGCGCTCGACCCCCTGCTCCGCAACAACTGACGCGCCTCGCCGGCGCGCGAGGGGTCAGGCGGTCACGGCCGCCTTCAGGTCGTCGGCGCGGTCGGTGCGTTCCCAGGTCAGGTCGGGCAGTTCACGGCCGAAGTGGCCGTACGCCGCGGTCTGCCGGTAGATCGGCCGCAGCAGGTGCAGGTCGCGGATGATCGCCGCCGGCCGCAGGTCGAAGACCTCGTTGATGGCCTTCTCGATCCGGTCGACCGGCACGGCCTCGGTGCCGAACGTCTCCACGAACAGGCTCACCGGATGCGCCTTGCCGATCGCGTACGCCACCTGGGCCTCGCAGCGCTCGGCCAGCCCCGCCGCCACCACGTTCTTGGCGACCCAGCGCATCGCGTACGCCGCGGAACGGTCCACCTTGGACGGATCCTTGCCGGAGAAGGCGCCACCACCGTGACGCGCGTAGCCACCGTAGGTGTCCACAATGATCTTCCGGCCGGTCAGACCCGCGTCGCCCATCGGGCCACCGATCTCGAAACGACCGGTCGGGTTGACCAGCAACCGGTAGCCCCCGGTCTCCAGGCCCAGCCCCTCCAGCTCAGGGGAGATCACGTGCTCGCGCACATCCGGGGTCAGCAGCGACTCCAGCGAGATGTCGGCCGCGTGCTGGCTGGAGACCACGACCGTGTCGAGACGGACCGGGCGCAGCCCTTCGTACTCCACCGTCACCTGCGTCTTGCCGTCCGGACGCAGGTAGGGAATCGTGCCGTCCTTACGCGCCGCGGACAGGCGGCGGGCCAGGCGGTGGGCCAGCGCGATCGGCAGCGGCATCAGCTCAGGGGTCTCCGAACAGGCGAAGCCGAACATCATGCCCTGGTCGCCGGCGCCCTGCGCGTCCAGCGCGCTCTCCGAGCCCTCCGCCCGCAACTCGAAGGCGTTGTCGACGCCCTGCGCGATGTCCGGCGACTGCGAACCGATCGAGACACTCACGCCGCACGAGGTGCCGTCGAAGCCCTTCTTCGACGAGTCGTACCCGATCCCCAAGATCGTCTCCCGCACGATCGCCGGGATGTCCGCGTAGGCCTTGGTGGTGACCTCACCGGCCACATGCACCTGGCCGGTCGTGATCAGCGTCTCCACCGCGACCCGGCTGCGCGGATCCTGGGTGAGGAGGGCGTCCAGCACACCATCGCTGATCTGGTCAGCGATCTTGTCTGGATGCCCCTCGGTAACCGACTCGGACGTGAACAGACGACGTGCCACGGCACCTACCCTCTCCCTCGACCCTCCCCAGCCTAGAGGCAGGCGAGGCCGCGGAGAGCCGGAGCCAGGCAGCCGTCCGGGAGTCTCAGCGCGGCAGCGCCTGCTGGAGCTCGGCCCGCAGCGCCGGCGTGAGCATCTCCCCCGCCTGCTTGGCCAGCCGCGCCATCTCGTAGCCGACCACGCCGATGTCGGCGTCACCCGCGGCGAGTGTGGCCAGGATCGAGCCGTCCCGGATGGCCATCACCAGGAAGTAGCCGCGCCCCAGCTCGACCACGGTCTGCTTGACCACGTCGTTGTCGAACATCTGGGCCGCGCCGGTGGTGATGCTCATCAGCCCGGACGTCACGGCGGCCAGCTTGTCGGCGTGGTCGCGGGGCAGGTGGTCGGAGACCGCGACGAGCAGTCCGTCGGAGGAGACCACGATCGCGTGCGCCACGCCGGGCGTGCGATCGGCGAACGCGCTGACCAGCCAGCTCAGGTCACGGGCATCTTGACTGAGCTCACTCACGGTGGTTTCGCCTCCTGGTTCCGTCGCTGCGCGGCTTGCGGGCGCCGCTTTCCCGCTCGGGCGCCCGCCGAGGTCACCGACGGCCGGCGCCGGGACGACCCCGCCGCGCCGCACCGCGGCGCTCACGGCCGCGCCTCCTGGTTGATCGTTTGTCGCAGGTCGCCGCTGTCTTCCGCCTCAGCCCGGCGAACACCGGTGTAGTAGCGGGACAGCATGCTTCCCACCGCCTCGGGATCCGGTTCGATCCGGGAGGTCGGTATCGCCGCCGCCGGCCGCGGCGGCTCGTCGCCCACCGGCGGGAGCTGCGCCATCGGTACGCGCAGCGGCAGCCCGTTGGCCATCGTGCCGCCGGTGATCGGCACGGACGGCGGTGTCGGGCCGCCCGGACCGGTGCCGCCCGGACCAGTGGCCGGCGGCGTGGCCACGGAACCGCCGGCGAGCCCGCCGGCACGCCCGGTGCCCTGCCGCGACCACCACGTGCTGCCGGTCTCGGTCGAGGTGGCGCCGGCCGACTTCAGCACGTCTTCGGCGCGGGTCGGCCCCCGGCGGACGCGGGTCGCGACACCGGCGCCGGCGGCGGGCAGAGCCGGCATCGCGACGGCCGGTACGCGTGCGGGCGCCACCGCCGGCGCGGCGGTCAGGCGCAGCTCGCGGCTGACCGAGTCGGGTACGGCGGCGATCGCGGCCAGCACCGGACGGGCCGCCGGCTCGGGCACCACGCGGGCCGGCGGGGCGGGCGCGAGCAGGCCCGGCGGCAGCCAGACGGTGGCGATGATGCCCCGCTCGGTGGCGAGCAGGCGTACCCGGATCGAGTGCCGCGCGGCGAGGTGGCTGACCACGAAGAGCCCCATCCGCTCGGACGCCGCGACGTCGGCGGCGGGCGGCTCGGCGAGCAGCGCGTTGGCGTCTTCGAGGGCGGCCTCGCTCATGCCGAGGCCCTCGTCGACGATCTCGATGGTGCCGGTGCGCCCGCTCGACGACCGCGTGGTCATCTTGACCTGCGTGAACGGCGCGGAGAAGTTGGTCGCGTTTTCCAGCAGCTCGGCGAGCAGGTGCACGACGTCGGCGACCGCGTGGCCGACCAGGTACAGGTTGTCGACCGCCTCGCTCCGCACGCGCGGGTACTGCTCGATCTCGGCCGCGGCGGCCATCGCGACGGCGGAGAGGGCGACCGGCTCGTTCCATCGGCGGCTGGACTCGGTGCCGGCGAGCACCAGCAGGCTCTCGTCGTTTCGCCGCATGCGGGCGGCGAGGTGGTCGAGCTTGAAGAGATTGGCGAGCTGGTCGGGGTCGCTCTCCTCGCGCTCCAGCTCGTCGAGCAGCTCCAACTGCCGCTCGACCAGCACCTGGCTGCGGCGGGCCAGGTTGACGAACATCGCGTTGACGTTGCGCCGCATGACCGCCTGCTCGACGGCGAGCTCGACCGCGCTGCGGTGCACGGCCACGAACGCCTCGGCCACCTCGCCGACCTCGTCCATCGACCGCACCGTCGAGGGGGGCACTTCGATCTTGGGTACGCCGTGGCCGACCCCGCGCAGCCGCTCGATCGCGTCGGGCAGCTCGTCCTGGGCCACCTGTAGCGCGTGGCGGCGCAGCTCGCGCAGCGAACGCGCCACCGACCGGCCGATGAGGACGGAGATGACCAGAGCGATCAGGAGTACGGCGAGCACCGAGCCGGCGACCAGCAGCGTGCGCTGAAGCTGGCTGGTGCTGCGCGCACCGGCCTCGTCGACCGCGTCGCGGAGCACCTCGGACTCGACCTGGCGGAGCAGGTCGTGGCGGTCCTGGCTGATCGACCACCAGCGGAACGGCTCGAGCACCTTCGCCTCGCCGCTGCCGGTGGCGATCGTGGTCTGCTCCATCGCGACCGCCGCGCCGAACTTGGGGTCGGCGGCGGCCTGCTCGTATCGCAGCACCTGCGCGTTCGTCGCGGCGACCCGGAAGTCGGCGAGCGCGGTGAGCTGCTGCGCCCGCAGGTCGGTGAGTTCGACCAGGTCGGTGGGACCGTACTGCCCGGCGCTGGCCGCGGCGTAGAGGCGGGCGCGCAGCCGGGAGCCGATCTCCTTGATCCGGGCCAGCTCGACGTAGCGCAGCACCATCTCGGTCAGCTCGGGCCGCTCGACGCCGGGCGAGGGCTGGGCGAGCAGCGTGAGGAGCGCGTCGATCGTGCGCGAGTAGTTGCCGAGCACGGTGTCCGCGCCGACCGCGCCGCTGGCCGCCGCCGCGCGGAGCGTGGGCAGGTCGTCGACCGCGTCCCGGGCCCGGTTGAACGCCACGCGCCACGCCGCGTCACCGCCGGCGAGCGGCTCGGCCGCCTCCCGGAAGTCGGCGACGGAGCGGTCGACCGCCACGTAGTACTGCCGGATGTCGGCGGTGGCCTGGTTTCCGGTGGTCCTGCTGGCCTGGAGCGCGGCGAGGTTGCCCGCGGTGCGGTCGCGCTCGCTCTGCAGGTCGTGCACCAGCGTGGTGATCTGCTGGCCGAGCGCCACCTCGTCGGCGAACTCGTCGAGCACGGTCGCCTGCCCGATCAGCGCGCTGGTCTGCACGCCGGCCACGACCATGAAGGCCACGGAGGGGATGACGAGCACGGTGGCGAGCTTCGTGCGCATCCGCCAGTCCCGGACGCGCAACCGCGAACGCCGCCGATGTGGGATAACCCGGACATCAAGCCGCCGACGATGACGCGAAACCGTCCGGTCCGACGGCTCCGGGGCAGCAGCGCCCACGCCTCCCCCTTACCTCGTACCCGGCCTGCCGAGGAGCGGAGTCCATCCAATCAGGCACGCGAGCGGTGTCAACGCCACGACCAGCGACAAGTTCACGAAGGATACAGCGGAGGATCGGATCTTGCCGGTACCGCCGAGGTGGGCTCCCCCATCCGGACGATACCGCCCGATCATGGAGCCGCCGGACCAGTGGGTATCAAGCCGGCGGCGATGAGGGCCGCACCGGTCGCGCCCACCTCGGGATGGTCGACGTGGCGGACCGGCCGCGGCGCGAGGGCCGCCTGGAATGCCCGCCGCCACCAAGGTTGGGCGGCGACCGCGCCGCCACCGAGCACCACCTCGGTCGAGCGCTCCACAGTGGACTCCAGCACGGCCAGGTCACGCGCGATCATCCGGCAGACACCGTCCATCAGCCCGGCGAAGATCTCGACGGCCGTGGTGGAGAAGGCGAGCCCGGCCAGCGCGCCCGACCCGGCCGGCGCGCTGCCCGGTGGCCGGTCGCCGCCGAGCCGCGGGTCGGCCCGCACCTCCACCTTTCCGGGGACGATCGCGGACAGCTCCCGCTCCAGCGCGTCTCCCTCGGGCAGCCGCAGCTCCCGCCTCGCCCAGGCGAAGAGGTTGCCACCGGCGGAGTACGCGGCGCCGGTGACGATCCGCTCGTGGTCGACCCGGTAGCGCCACACCTCGCCAGGGAGCGGGGGCAGCGGGGCACCGGGCACCACCGGCTGCACCAGGCGTACCGCCGCCGACGTGCCGACGGTGACCGCCGCCCGGCTCGGGTCGAAGCAGCCGGAGCCGACGTTGGAGGCGGCGCCGTCACCGGCGGCGGGCGCCCAGGGCACGCCGGCGAGGGCGGGCCAGCGGCGGGCGTACGCCTGGGTCAGCCGCCCCCGCCACCCGGCCGGGGCCAGCCGCGGCACCTCGGCGCGGCTCACGCCGGCGAGGGCGAGCGCCTCGTCGTCCCAGTCGAGCCGGGTCAGGTCGAGCATCCCGGTGCCGGACGCCTGGGACACCGACATCGGCGCGGCGCCGAGCAGCTCGCCGAGGACGAACTCGGGCAGCCCGGTGAAGCACGCCAGCCCCGCGCCGCAGTTCGCGCGCAGCCAGGGCAGCTTGACCGTCCAGTAGAAGCGGTGCCACCACGTACCGGTGCGCTGGTGGAACGCGTCCGGGTCAGCCGGCCCGGACGCGCCGGCCGGCGGGGCGGGACGCGTGTCGAGCCAGGTGACGAGTGGACCGAGCGGCGCGCCGGCCCGGTCGAGCGGCACGGCCGAGTGCCACTGCGAGGAGGTGGCGACGAGCCGTACGCCGTCGAGCAGCCCGGCACCGGCCAGCTCGTCGACGCAGTCGACCAGCGCCAGCCGGTACGCCACGGCGTCGAGCGTGGCCGCGCCGCTGTCGTCGACCACCACCTCCACCGAGCGGCGGGCGAGCGCGCCGGGCAGCGGTGCCGCCGCGTCGTCCAGAACCAGCCCGCGTACGGAAGAGGTGCCCAGGTCGAGCGCGAGAATGCTCATCGCCGTCACCGTATCTGCTACTCTCCTGCGCATGCTCGCGCGCCTCAATTCCTGGTGGCCCGCCACACCGGCGGCCCCACCCTCCCGCGCGTAGCTGATACCCCACGCGGCCGCCTCGTAAGGCGGCCGCCGGCATTCCGACGCACCGGTTGTCCGCCCCGAGCGGCCCCCGGCCCGAAGGAATGTACGGATGGATCTGCTGTCCCTGCTCGACACCGCACTGCTCCAAGATCCAACTCAGCCGCCCCCTTTCGCGCTGCTGCGCCGCGAAGGTGCGGCGCACATCGAGGTCTTCACCGGCGGCGTGACCACCGCAGACCGCCTCGCCGACGTGCCGATGCCGAGCGGAAGGCCCGGTCCGGCCACGCTCGCGCTGGTGCCGTACCGCCAGATCACCGAACGCGGCTTCGCCTGCGTCGACGACCACACGCCGCTGGAGTGCCTGGCCATCCGCTCGTACGGTGAGGTGCCGCTGGAGGCGGCGCTGGCGCTGCTGCCGGACACGCCGGTCGCCGCCCGGGACGGCCGCTTCGACATCTCCGACGAGGAGTACGCGGAGACGGTCGGCGCGGTGCTCCGCGACGAGATCGGCCATGGCGAGGGGGCGAACTTCGTCATCCACCGCACGTTCACCGCCCGCGTGGACGAGCCGCTGCGGGCCGCGCTGGCCGCGTTCCGCCGGCTGCTGGAACGCGAGCGGGGCGCGTACTGGACCTTCCTCGTGCACACCGGTACCCGCACGCTGGTCGGTGCCACGCCCGAGCGGCACGTGAGCGTGGAGGACGGGCTGGTGATGATGAACCCGATCAGCGGCACCTTCCGCCACCCCGACGGGCCGGCCGAGCGGGAGGCGCTGCTGGAGTTCCTCGCCGACCCCAAGGAGATCGACGAGCTGTACATGGTGCTCGACGAGGAACTCAAGATGATGGCCACGGTCGCCGACCACGGCGGGCAGGTCGTCGGCCCGTACCTCAAGGAGATGTCGCACCTGACCCACACCGAGTACCTGCTGGCCGGCCGGGGTTCGCGGGACGTGCGGGAGGTGCTGCGCGAGACGATGTTCGCGCCGACGGTCACCGGCAGCCCGATCGAGAACGCGTTCCGGGTCATCGCCCGCCACGAGGGGCGCGGGCGGCGGTACTACGCGGGCGTGCTCGCGCTGCTCGGGCACGACGAGGCGGGCCGGCAGACGCTCGACGCGCCGATCCTCATCCGCACCGCCGAGATCACCCCGGACGGGGTACTGCGCGTGCCGGTCGGCGCCACGCTGGTCCGCCACTCGACCGCCGCCGGCGAGGTCGCCGAGACGCACACCAAGGCGGCCGGCGTGCTCGCGGCGCTGGGCCTGCGGCCGGCCGCGGCCCCGCGGTCGTCCGGCGAGTCCGGGGTACGCCTCTCCGCCGACCCGGACGTGCGGGCCGCCCTCGCCGCCCGCAACGACCGGCTGGCCCGCTTCTGGCTCGACGAGCGGGGGCCGGTGGCGACCAGGGCGTCCGCGCCGCGGGCACTGATCGTGGACGCCGAGGACACGTTCACCGGAATGCTGGCGCACCAGATGCGGTGGCTCGGGCACGACGTGACCCGCCGCCCGTGGACCGACCCCGGCCCGCTCGACGGCTTCGACCTGGTGGTGGCGGGCCCCGGCCCCGGCGACCCGAACGCGGTCGAGGACGCCAAGATGGCCGCGATGCGCGCGGTGCTCAGCGCCCGGCTGCGTACCGGGCGTCCACTGCTCGCGGTCTGCCTCGGGCACCAGTTGCTCTGCGGGCTGCTCGGGCTGGACCTGCACCGGCGGGACGCGCCGTACCAGGGGATGCAGCGCGAGGTGGACCTCTTCGGCCGGTCCCGGCGCGTGGGCTTCTACTCCACGTTCACCGCGGTCTCCGGCGTCGGGGCGCTGACCACGCCGTACGGCCCGGTCGAGCTGGCCCGCGACCCGCTCGACGGTGCGGTGCACGCGCTGCGCGGCCCGGCCTTCGCGGGCGTGCAGTTCCATCCCGAGTCGGTACTCAGCGAGGACGGCCTCGCGGTGCTGGCCGACCTGCTGAAGGCGTTGACGGAGGTACCCGCCGTGCATTGACGCGCACCGCGCGGTTTCGTGCTCGGCCGCCGTAACGCTTGCCATCACCTATCGATTTTCGATACATTCCCATCGTGACTCGATCGAAGGAGGCGTGATGGGAAAGGTGACCATCCTGGCGCTGCGCATCGTGCTCGCGATGGTGCTCGCCGGCACGCTGTTCGTGCAGGCGGTGATGGTGCCGCTGCTCGCCATCGACCTCGGCGAGTCCGAGCCGGACGTCGTCCACGTGCGCACGCCGCTCGTCGTCATCGCGGTGCTGGGCGTCCTGACCATCCAGGTCACGGTGGTCTGCGTGTGGCGGCTGCTGACGATGGTGCGGCGGGGCACGGTCTTCTCCCACGCCGCCTTCCGGTGGGTCGACATCGTGATCGGCGCGGTGTCGGCGGCCTCGCTGCTCGCGTTCGGGCTCGGCGTCACGCTCGCGCCCGGCGAGGCCGTACCTCCGGGGATGGTCCTCCTGATCGGCGGCGGCGGCCTGATGGTCGCCGGCGTCGCCCTGATCGTCCTCGTGCTGCGCATGCTCCTCGCCCAGGCGGTCGCCCGCGACGCCGAGGCCCACCACCTGCGCGCCGAGTTGGACGAGGTGATCTGATGCCGATCATCGTCGACATCGACGTGATGCTGGCCCGGCGCAAGATGTCCGTGGGCACGCTCGCGGAGCGGGTCGGGATCACGCCGGCCAACCTGGCGGTGCTCAAGAACGGTCGCGCCAAGGCGGTGCGGTTCACGACGCTCGCCGCGCTGTGCGAGGTGCTCGACTGCCAGCCCGGCGACCTGCTGCGCTGGGAGCCCGACGAGCCGGCCGGCGACGCCGCGCACGATGAGCATTGACCGGTTTATTTCCGTCTTAAGCCTTTCTGTGGGATCGAACCCTGTTGTGGGACGACTCGTACCGCCCCACGACTACCCCACTGTTGGAGGCACTGTGCGGCACGGAAACGTCGACCTTGGCCTGCTGCGCACCGGGGCTCACAGCCCGTCGGTCTTCGCGCTCAGCCGCAGCATGGGCGATGGCACACCGATCGTCGACTTCTGCATCCCCTGCAACCCGTACTTCCCCACGCCGGACATGTTCGCCGCGCTCGCGCAGAACCTGGAGTCGATCCTCAAGTACTACCCGAGCGACTCCGGCTCGATCACCGCCAAGCTGTGCAGCGTGCTCGGCCTGCATCCGCAGACGGTCGCGATGGCCAACGGCTCCACCGAGCTGATCACCTGGCTCGACCACCTGATGATCAAGGAAAGCGTCGCGATCCCGATCCCGACCTTCGGCCGCTGGACCGACCAGCCGCTGGAGACCGGCAAGCGGGTCGACATGTTTCCGCTCCAGGAGGCCGACGGGTACGCGCTCGACCTGGAGGAGTACGTGGCGTTCATCCGCAGCCGCGGCTCCCGTGTGGCGGTGATCTGCAACCCCAACAACCCGGACGGCGGCTTCCTCGCCCGCCGCGAGGTGCTCCGCTTCGTCGACGCGCTCACCGACCTCGACCTGGTGGTGGTCGACGAGTCATTCATCGACTTCGTCGAGGCCGAGCGGCAGCCCTCGATCGCCCCGGACGCGGCGATCCGCCCCAACGTGGTGGTGCTCAAGAGCCTCGGCAAGAACTTCGGCCTGCACGGCATCCGCTTCGGCTACCTCGTGGCCAACCCCCAGATCGCCGGCAGGATCGCGAAGGTGCTGCCGAAGTGGAACCTCAACTCACTCGCCGAGACGGTCGTCCACATGATCCAGGACTACGAGACCGAGTACCGGGAGAGCCTGCGCCTGCTCGCCCGCGACCGGTACCAGATGGCGGAGGAGCTGGCCCGCGTGCCGGGCCTGACGGTCTTCCCCTCGCAGGGCAACTTCCTGCTGGTCAAGCTCCCGCCCGGCTGGAGCGGCGTGGACCTGCGCGACTACCTGCTCAGCCGGCACGGGCTCTTCGTCCGCGAGTGCGGCAACAAGCTCGGCATGACCAGCCAGTTCCTGCGCTTCGTGGTGCGCCCGCAGGCGGACGTGCGGCTACTGGTCGAGGGCATGCTCGCGTACGGCCGCTACCTGCACGGCGAGTCGGGCCACTCGGTCTCGGCCAGCGACGACCGGTACGGCACCTCGGCCGCGCTGGAGCCGGACAACCTCATCCCGTACCCCGGCCGCCGTGGCCTGGCCACCGCGACCGCCAACTAGATGATCTATGCCAAGAGGTACGGGGAACTGCCGCAGCTTTCGCCGGAAATGTCGCAGCGTGTCCTGGCCACCGGAAGGCTCTTTCCGGGAACAGCCCATTGCCGGCGGCGCGAACGGGCTGTTTCCCGGAAACCGCCCTCTCGGTGCCGCGGAGGGTGCGGCCGCGGTCATTCCTCGGCCCTGAGACCGAGTAGCCGGACCTCCTCCACGTCGAGGGCCGACTGCACCTGCCACAGGACAGTGTCGTCGATCTCTTTGGCGTTGCGGAGCCGGGTGATCTCCGCGCGTTTGGCCCCGAGCAGGCCAAGGCGGAGCTGGCTGACCATCTCCTCCTGCTGGGTCGTGTCCTCGTCGCGCGTGGTCCGGATGTCGTCGAGGTGGTCTTGGTACTCGGCACTGAGACGGCTGACGGCATCCGGCGGCGCGCCGACGTCGGATGCCACCTGGGGGAGGGCGCGCAGCGCGGCCTCGGTGGCGCGGATCTGGGCCTGCCGCACCTCGTCCTCGATCTCGCGGTCGCCGGTCAGGCCCGCCCAGTTGGCGACCGCGGGCAGGGTGATGCCCTGGATCAACATCATCAGGACGATGACGACGACCGTGACGAATATGATGAGATCCCGCTCCGGGACCGGGACGCCGGCGTGGGTGGTGACGGGCACGGCCAGGGCGGCGGCGAGTGAGACCGCACCGCGGAAGCCGGCCCAGCCGGCGACAGTCCGGGTCCGCCAGTCGAAACGGCGTGCGCGGCGGGACGCGCGCCGGTCGATCGCCTGCAAACCGCCGACCGCCAGATGCAGCCAGACCATTCGGGTGAGCACCACCACCGCGACAATCGCGATCGCGATCCCCAAAGACGCCATGGGGCTGTGGCTGGTGATCCCCCTCAGCGATCGAGGTACCTGCATGCCCAGCAGGACGAACAGGCCGCCGTTGAGCATGAAGGTGAACAGGTCCCAGAACGACAGCGCGACAATCCGGGAGCGAGCTCGGATCACCTGCGGTGCCACGTAGGAGATCAGCAGACCGGCCACCACCACAGCCAGGACACCACTGCCGTGCACCAGCTCCGCCAGCAGGAACGCCACCACCGGGGTGAGGATGCTCAAACCGCCCTCGATCATCGAGTCGTCGACGCGGCGACGGATCTTGATGATCAACACGCCGACCAGCAGACCCGCCGCGATCCCGACCGTGGCCGAGCCGACGAACTCACCGAGCAGTGCGAGCGGCCCTGGCACCCTGCCGCCGGCGATCACCCCGACGGCGACGGCGAACACCACCAGCGCGGTGCCGTCGTTGACCAGGCTCTCGGCCCGCAACGTGGTGAGGATGCCGCGGGGCATCCGCTTGGCCAGGCCGGCGACCGCCGCCGCGTCGGTGGGGCCGAGCACCGCGCCGAGCGCCCAGGCCGCCGCCGGCGCGACTCCCAGGGCCTGGGCGGTGTACGACACCGCGACCGTCGATATCAACACGAGCAACAACGCGAGCAGGGTAATGGCCGCGAAGTTGTCCCGGATCTCGCGCAGGCTGATCACCAGGCTCTCGCGGTACAGGATGGCGGGCAGGAAGAGCACCAGCACCACATCGGGCGGAAGCGATATGTGGTCGAACGGTGGCAGCAGCCCGATCAGCGCGCCCAGTGAGATCAGCAGGACCGGCGGCGCGACGCGGTAGCGACCGCCGACAATGGTGCCGACCACCACGGTGACGCCGAGCACCGCGATCAGCAAAAGCCCTTCCACGTCGCGCTCCCGTCACCCGGTCACCGCCGCAACACCGTCGCGGAGCACATGTGCGCAGCAGCCATATCCTGATACGCCCGATACGCCGATCGCGGCGGAACGGCGGAATCGCGCGCCAGGGCCAGCCGCGGTCCAGCAACGGTCGTACTGCCGGCGGGCGAAACTGGTAACCCGTCGAATTTGCCGGGCTGAATGGTTGATTCCTCGCTGCGAGCGCGTAAGGTCCACCGCAGTCGATGCCGGCAGTCAATGTCGATTGTGGGGGCCAGCATGTCAGTCCGTCGCGTCGTCGCGGTCTTCTCCGCCGTCCTCGCCGCGATCGGGCTGGCCACGCCCGCCGCGGCGGACGATCGGCACGGCGGTCGGCTGCCGGCGCTGCACTCGCTCCGCTCGCCGGTGACCGACGAGTCGTTCTACTTCGTCATGGCCGACCGCTTCGCCAATGGCGACACCGGCAATGACCAGGGTGGACTCGGCTCCGACCCGCTGGTCTCCGGCTTCGACCCGACGAAGAAGGGCTTCTACAACGGCGGCGATCTCAAGGGGCTGCTCGCCCAGATCGACTACATCCGCGGGCTGGGCACGACGTCGATCTGGCTGACGCCGAGCTTCAAGAACAAGGCCGTCCAGCTCGAAGACGGTCCCTCGGCGGCCTACCACGGCTACTGGATCACCGACTTCACGCAGATCGACCCGCACCTGGGCACCAACGCCGACCTGCGCGCGCTGATCGACGCCGCGCACGCCCGGCGCATGAAGGTCTACTTCGACATCATCACCAACCACACCGCCGACGTGATCGGCTACGAGGGCAGTGACCGGCGCGGATACGTGTCGAAGGACGTCGCCCCCTACCGCACCGCGGCCGGCGTGCCCTTCGACGACCGCGACCACGCCGGCGAGGCCAGCTTCCCGGCGCTGGATGCCCGCACCTCGTTCCCGTACGCGCCGGTGCTCGACCCGGCCGAGCGAGACCTCAAGGTGCCCGCCTGGCTCAACGACGTCACGCTCTACCACAACCGCGGCGACACGACCTTCGTCGGCGAAAACTCGTACTATGGCGACTTCTTCGGCCTCGACGACCTCTTCACCGAGCACCCCCGCGTGGTCGCCGGCATGATCGACATCTACAAGACCTGGATTCGCGAGTTCGGCGTCGACGGATTCCGCATCGACACGATGAAGCACGTCAACGACGAGTTCTGGCAGGCGTTCGGCCCCGAGGTGCTCGACTACGCGCGGCGGCAGGGCAAGCGCGAGTTCTTCATGTTCGGTGAGGTCTTCGACACCACCAAGAGCTTCACGTCGCACTTCACCACCGCCGGCCGGATGCAGGCGGTGCTCGACTTCCCGTTTCAGGAGGCGGCGCGCGACTTCGCCTCGCGCGGCCAGCCGGCGGGGCGGCTCGCGACGTTCTTCGCCGGCGACGACTGGTACACCGACGCCGATTCCAACGCGTACCAGCTCCCCACCTTCCTCGGAAACCACGACATGGGGCGCATCGGCCACTTCGTGACGGCCGACAACCCCGGCGCCGGCGACGCCGAGTGGCTGGCCCGCGACCGACTCGCCCACGAGCTGATGTACTTCAGCCGCGGCAACCCCGTCATCTACTACGGCGACGAGCAGGGCTTCACCGGCGCGGGCGGCGACCAGAACGCGCGGCAGACGATGTTTGCCAGCCAGGTGGCCGACTACCTCGACGACGACCTGATCGGCACCGACGCGACCCACGCACGGGACAACTTCGTGACCGCGCACCCGCTGTACCGAGGCATCTCGTCCCTGGCCGCGCTGACCCGCGCGCACCCGGCGCTGCGCGACGGCGCCCAGCAGCACCGCTACGCCGCCGACGGCCCGGGCGTCTACGCCTTCTCCCGGCTCGACCGGGGCGACCAGCGCGAATACCTCGTGGCGCTGAACAACAGCGTGCAGGCGCAGACGGCGGCCATCCCGACGTACGCGGGCAAGCGGACGTTCCACCGCCTGTACGGCACCGGCCCGGCACACGCCCGGACCGCCCAGGACGGCCGGCTGACGCTGACCGTGCCGCCACTCTCGACGGTCGTGTACGCCGAGTCCGGCCGCATCCCCGCCGCCAAGGCCGCGCCGCCGGTCACCGTCACCGGCGCGACCCCGGCCGAGGGCGCCCGCGGGCGGATGCACATCACGGCCAGCGTCGCCGGCTCGTCGTTCTACGAGACGACCTTCTACGCCCAGGTCGGCAACCGGCCGTGGCAGGCGATCGGCACCGACGACAACGCGCCCTACCAGGTGTTCCACGACGTGAGCAGGCTGCGCGCGGGCACACCGGTGCGCTACCGGGCCGTGGTGCGCGACAACCGTGGGCACACCGCCACCAGCGCGCCGCGCCCGGCGACCGTGCCCGCCCCGGCGGTCGCGATCGAGACACCGGCCGAGGGGAGCCGGGTCCGCGGCACGGTCGAGGTCCGCGCGGTCGTCGACCCGGAACGGGCCACGCACACCGTCACGTTCGAGCGGCGCGTCGCCAGCGGCCCGTGGACCCCGATCGGCGCCGACGCCACCTCGCCGGCCTACACGGTCTTCGACCCGCTCCCGGCCGACCTGGCCTCGGACACCCCGGTCGAGTACCGGGCCACGGTCCGCGAGCCCGACGGCACCACCGCGACCAGCCCGGTACGCCTGGCCCGTGCCGCCGGTCCACAATCGACGGTCGCCACGCTGCACTACTACCGCCCGGCGGGCGACTACGGCGACCAGGAAACGGGCTGGGGCCTGCACATGTGGGGCGACGCGGTCGACCCGGCTGTGCTCGGCCAGGTCGCCTGGGACAACCCGTGGCCGTGGGACCGTGTCGAGGGCGGCTGGGCCGAGTACGACATCCCGCTCGCCATCGACACGCAGCCGGTCAACTTCATCATGCATCTGCCGTCGGGCGACTCGGTGCCGGATACGCGCGAGCCCGGTGGCGACCGCTCGTTCCTGCCGATCAACAGCCCCGACGTCTGGATCATCCAGGGCGACCCGGCCGTCCACACCAGCCCACCACCGGTCTGACTGACGTAAATCCGTCAGCGAACCCGCTCGCCGCTGAGTTGCTGGCCGGCGGCGTCGATGCCGAAACCCTCCTCACCAGGCTGGGTCTGGGTACACCGCTGACGGGCCGTTTCCCGCGCCGACGATCGAGTGGGACCACGCGCGCGAACGGGCCACTCTGCTGCTCGACGTCGACGGGAGCAACTGGCCCGACGACGTGGACGGAAAACAGGGCTGGTGCCTCTTCAACTTCACGGAGGATCCGGCCGCCGGCGGCGTGAGCGACGATGCTCACCACCGGCACCCCGCCGCCGGCGACACCTCCCACGCCGTCGCCCACCACCACCCCGTCCCCGTCCCGCACCTGATGGGAAGGCGGGTCCGAGATCGGTGCGGGCCTGGCTACGAAACGCCGGACGCGCGCCCCTCGTGCAGCGTGATGTTGCGCCCGTCGGACGGGTCGAAGAGGTGGATCTTCTCGAGGTTGACCCACACCTTGTACGGGCCGCCCTCCCGCACGCCCGACTCCGCCGACAGCCGGGTCACCAGGTTGGCACCGCCGGCCGGCAGGTCGGAGGCGCCCGCGTCGGCCGCCAGCTCCTCCAGCTCCGCCGAGCTGGCCCGCTCGCCCTCGACGGTCAGGTACACGTACTTGTCCGAGCCCATCGACTCGACCAGGTCGACCGGCGCCTCGAACTCCATGCCCTTGGACCGGGCCGCCTCGTCGACCAGCGCCGCGTCCTCGAAGTGCTCGGGGCGGATGCCGAGGATCATCTCGCGCGGCGCCTCACCCCGGTCCAGCATCCCGCGCAGCCGCTCCCCCACCGGCACGTCGCCGAGGGCCGTACGCAGCGCGCCGTCGGTGGCCTGGGCGCCGAGAAAGTTCATCGCGGGCGAGCCGATGAAGCCGGCGACGAAGAGGTTGGCGGGGTGGTCGTACAGCGTCTGCGGGTCGCCGACCTGCTGCACGACGCCGGCCCGCAGCACCACCACGCGGTCGCCGAGGGTCATCGCCTCGGTCTGGTCGTGCGTGACGTACACGGTGGTGGTGCCGAGCCGCTTCTGCAGGCGGGAGACGACCGTACGCATCTGCACGCGGAGCTTGGCGTCCAGGTTGGACAGTGGCTCGTCCATGAGGAACGCCTTGGGGCTGCGCACGATCGCCCGCCCCATCGCCACGCGCTGCCGCTGGCCGCCGGAGAGGTTGGCGGGCTTGCGGTCGAGCAGCTCGGTGAGCTCCAGCACCTTGGCCGCCTCGTTGACCTTCTGCTCGATCGTGGCCTTGTCCAGTTTGGCCAGTCGCAGCGGGAAGGCCATGTTCTCCCGCACGGTCATGTTGGGGTAGAGGGCGTACGACTGGAACACCATCGCGATGTCCCGGTCGCGCGGCGCCTTCTCGTTCATCCGCTCGCCGCCGATGCGCAGGTCGCCGCTGGAGATGTCCTCCAGCCCGGCGATCATGTTGAGCAGCGTCGACTTGCCGCAGCCCGACGGGCCGACCAGGATGACGAACTCACCGTCGGCGATCTCCAGGTCCACGTCCCGTACGGCGACGGTGCCGTCCGGGTACTGCTTGCCGACCTTGTCCAGCACGATCTCGGCCATGAGTCACCCCTTAACCGCGCCGGACGTCAGGCCCGAGACGATACGACGCTGGAAGAACAGCACGAACAGAATGATCGGAATGGTGATGACGACCGCGGCCGCGGAGATCGAGCCGGTCGGGTCCTCGAACTGCGAGTCGCCGGTGAAGAACGACAGCGCCACCGGCACCGTGCGGGAACGCTCGGTGGAGGTGAGCGAGATGGCGAAGAGGAAGTCGTTCCAGCAGAAGATGAACGCGAGGATCGCGGTGGTGAAGACGCCCGGCGCGGCCAGTGGCGCGATCACCTTGCGAAACGCCTCGCCCTGGGTCGCGCCGTCCATCTTGGCCGCCTTCTCCAGGTCCCACGGGATCTGTTTGAAGAACGCGGAGAGCGTGTAGATGGTCAGCGGCAACGCGAACGTGATGTACGGCAGGATCAGGCCCGGCCAGGTGTCGAAGAGCCCGAGCCGCCGCTCGATGTCGAAGAGCGGCGAGACGAGCGACACCTGGGGAAACATCGCGATCAGCAGGGAGACGCCGACCAGCAGCCGCTTGCCCGGGAAGTCCAGGCGGGCGATGGCGTACGCGGCCATCGTGCCGAGCACCACCGCGATGACCGTGGAGATCAGCGCGATGCCGATCGAGTTGATCAGCGCCCGGACGAACTGGTCGGTCTGGAAGATGTTCCGGTAGTTGTCGAGCGTCCACTCGCGCGGGATGAAGTTGCCGTCGGTGAGCGTGTTGGTCGTCTTGAACGACAGCGACATGATCCACAGCACCGGGATGAGCGCGAAGACCACCACGACCAGGTCAAGCAGGCCCCAGCGCCATTTGGCTCCACGTGCCTCCATCAGCGCCTCCCCTCCTCACTCGCGCCAGGTGCGGCGGTGCCGAAGAGCTTCACGAAGACGAACGCGATGACCGCCACGGTCAGGAAGATGAGCACCGACATCGTGGAGCCGATGCCGAGGTTGAGCCCCCTGATGAGGTTGTTGTAGGCGAGCATCGACACCGACGAGGTCTCGTTGGCGCCCGCCGTCAGCACGTAGATGTTGTCGAAGACCCGGAACGCGTCGAGCGTGCGGAACAGGAGCGCGACCAGGATGGCCGGCTTCATCACCGGCAGCATCACCTTGGTGAACCGCTGCCACGCCGTCGCGCCGTCCATCGACGCCGCCTTGAGCAGGTCCTCGGGTACGAGCGCGAGTCCCGCCATCAGCAGCAGCGCCATGAACGGCGTGGTCTTCCAGATCTCCGCCAGCATGATGATCGCCAGCGAACTGGCCCGCTCGGTGAGGGGCGCGCTGTCGCTGAAGAGGTTGGCGAGGTAACCGGTGCCGGGCGTCCACGCGTACCGCCACGAGAACGCGGCGACCACGGTCACGATGCCGTACGGGATCAGCGCCGACGTGCGTACCAGCCCGCGCCCCACCAGTGTGCGGTGCATGATGACGGCGAGCCCCATGCCGAGTACCAGCTCGACCGCGACCGTCACGACGGTGATCAGCATGGTGACCCCGAAAGCGGTCCACCAGTAGTCGTTGGTCAGCACCGTCGCGTAGTTCGCCAGGCCGACGAACTCCCGCTCGTCTGGAAACTTCAGGTCGTACCGCTGGAGCGAGAGCCAGACCGAGTAGAGAATCGGGTAGGCGGTCACCGCGACCATCACGATCGCGGCGGGCGCGCAGAGCAGCCAGCCCAGCCGCCGCTCGGCCCGCTTCCCTTCGGAGAGCCGCGCCTTCTCCGCCTTGCTGAGCGGCTGCGCCTCCGGCTCCGGCCGCGGCTCCGGCGCCCGGTGCTTGGCCTGCGTCATGCTCACGGCAGGACCCCCTTCGACTCGAGAGCATCCTTTATGGACTCACGCAACTCCTTGGCGGTCCGCTCCGGATCGATCGCGCCCGGCGGCGACAGCGCCGCCGACATGACCGTCGAGATGTTCTGGTACGCCGGCGACAGCGGCCGGGTCGCCGGGTCGCGCAGCTCCTCGAGGATGGTCTCCTTCATCGGGTACGCCTCCGTCATCTCCGGATCGGCGTAGATGCTCTCGATGGTCGGCGGCACACCGTCGTTGATCGCGGAAAACTTCTGGTGCTCCGCGTTGCGCAGGCACAGCGCCGCGTCGAAGGCTTCCTCAGGGTGCTTGGAGTACTTCGACACCGCGAGGTTGTAGCCGCCGATGGTCACCTTGCTCGGCGTGCCCGCGTCGACGCCCGGATAGCGCGCCCACCGCACCTTCTCGGCGAGTTCTGGCGCGCCCTCCTGCATGGCCGGGTACACGAACGGCCAGTTGAGCTGGAAGGCCGCCTCGCCGCTCTGGAACTGGAGGCGGGCGTCGTCCTCCATCGCGTTGGTGAACGAAGGGCTGGTCACGCCGGCGGTGGCGAACCGCTTCAGGATCTCCAGCCCGCGCACCGCGCCCTCGTCGAACACGACCTCCGTGCCATCCTCGTTGAGGATGTGCCCGCCCGCGCTGGCGACGATCGTGTTGTAGAGGACGACGAGTCCCTCGTACTGGGCGCCCATCGTGATGATCTGGTACGGCTGGCCGCGCCCCTTGAGGTCGAGCGACTGCTGGATCATCTCGTCCCACGTCTGGGGCGGCTGCTGCACCAGGTCGGTGCGGTACCACAGCAGTTGCACGTTGGTGTTCTTCGTCGCCGCGAAGAGCTTGCCCTCGTACTCGGCCGTCGCCAGCGGCCCGGCGAGCGTGCCCTCCTCCGCCCGCGCCTTGTCGTCACCGGTCCACTCGAGGATCCAGTCGGCACTGGCGAACTCCTGGGTCCAGGTGATGTCGAGGCCGAGCACGTCCATGCCGTCGTCCTCGGCGGCCAGCCGGCGCACCATCTGCACGCGCTGGTCGTCCGCGCCGCGCGGGAGCACCTGGTATCTGATCCGGTATCGCCCGGCCGCCTCGGCGTTGCAGTCGTCGACGACCTTCTGGAGATTCTGTTCGGGCGCGTAGTACAGATTGATGGTGGGCGTCCCGCTCTCCTCGCCACCACACGCCGCGAGCGGGCCGAGCAGGGCCACCGCGGCGGCGGCCGCGCCCACCCTCCGGGCCCTCGACGCTGTCAGTCTCATCTTCCGCACCGGCCTCGCCTCCCTCCGTCGGGCGCCGGAGGTCGCGGCGCCCCGGGTCTTCCCCGCGTGGCGCGAGCGCGTCGGCGTCGACGCGTGATCGTGGTGCGCCCCTTCTCCCCGGTCCGCCCGGAGATCAAACCTGGCGAGTTCACTATAAGGACTAAATATGTAAAATCTGGGCAAATGTGGCCCAGGCTCACAATCGTCGATGGCGAAAAGTGCACGAACGGACGCTGTCCCCCTGGCGAACTCCGCCGGTACGGTCGTGTCGCGGGTCGCCGCCGACGCCGATTCTCCGCATTCGCGCCCTATGTAGACGGTCCACCGGGCAGGATCGTGAGCAGGCTGGAGGTGCGCCCATGCCGGATGAGTCCCTCGCTCAGTCGGTCGCGGTCGCGTTCGACGTACGCGGGCTCCCACCGCTGAAAAACGAGGCGTTGTCCATCTTCTCGGCCGGGCACCGGCAGGCGGGGCGGGTACGTGCGCTGCTGGAGGCGGCCTGCTCGGCCGCGCAGCGCACCGGCTGGACGCCGGTCACCGAGCCGGTGGCACTCGACGTGGTGCTGCGGCGGCCGCCCGGCCACCACAGCGGCGACGCGACCAACTTCCTCGGCGGCATCGGCGACGTGTTGCAGGACAAGCGGCGCTCCGCCCCGGCCAACCTGGCCCACCTGGGCGTGCTGGTCGACGTCGCGCTGTACGTCGACGACCGCCAGATCCGCCAGCTCTCCTACCGCGAGGAAGAGGCGGACGAGCCCTCCTACACGGTGCGCGTCTCCGCCATCTGAGCAAGATCTGGGCTACCGCGATGTCCGTTGTGGTCCAGACCGCTGCTCCCGCAGCCTCACCCTCCGCCGCCCCGACCACCGCGTGACCGCCGCGTGAGGCAGGCCACCGACGCGATGACCATGAACTTGGCAGCAGTGACCATGTTACGGCCGGCCTGGCGCCACAAGTCGTCTTGAGAGCTTCGGAGTCAGGGTCTTGGCCCCGTCCACAATGGTCACCACAGACCGCCGCATTCTGCCGATTTGTCGGCTCACCGCAAGCCCGAAAGCAGGCACGACGTCCCGGTTGCTCGCTGCCGCCACGTGTCGCCGCCGGCCCCCGGGGGCGCTACCTGACGGTAGGCATTGAAGCCCCGGAATCCTGGGCGCCCTCCCGCCAAGATCCCGACAACATCCCTGACTTTTGCTGCCTCCCGCTACGGGCGTAACAGCAAGTCCCCCGATTTTGTCGCCACGCGCCGCCACGGACGCTCGATCACGCCCTCCACCCCGACACCGAAACTCTCTTGATCCGGCCGCATCTGGTTGATCGAGGGCGTGCCCGCGTGCCCTTTCTTGGGGGGCGGGGGTGCTCCCGGTCTTGGAGGTCAAGGTCGTGCGTGGCGAAAGTTCACCCTCTGGGGTCAACTGGTCGCCACGGACGGACCGCCTCCCGGCCCCGTCAGCCCGGGCAAGAGGGCTTTGTCGGGGACGTAGCCCCCTTACGGCCGGTTTGAAGAGGCGATGTCCCTGACAAACGCCCACACACCTGCCGGGTTCGGCACGGCAACCACCGGGCCTGGCGTCCACGCCGCAGGTCGGTATCCGGCGTCCCGTTTCGGGTTGGGCGCACCGGTGCACCCAACCCGACAGCTTCTCCAACACAGGACCGCAGCTCCGAGGCCAGCCCAGCCGCGCGACCACCTCGACTCCGAAAACCTCCATAGGCCCAGAGACCTCCGGGGTCGGGGTTCGTGGATCTGTCCACAATGCTGGGACCGGCGCGCGGTGGACCGTCCGCCGCCACAGACCAGGCCCGCCAGCCGACGTCGGCCGCCCGGTCGACCATGGGATGAGCAGCATTGACCAAGGTGCCTGCCTCAGGTTTTGCCTGAAATGTCGCTGCACAAACCATGATCACCGGACGAGGGGGCGAGCGGGGCACGCCACCGCCGGGGGCAGGCGACCTCGAGCGCGGCGACCACTCCCCATGCCGCCCGGTAACCCTGCACCTAGAGATCTTTCGGGGTCAGGGTGGGCGTGTGTGTCCACTATGCCGCGTCCGGGGG
>NZ_JBHLUH010000064.1:0-149018 GCF_042433955.1 Phytohabitans kaempferiae
GCCTACGCACGCTCGCTGGCGCGCAACAGTTCTGCGCGATACGCAGCTACCTGTCCACCGCAGCCAAACACGGCATGCAACAGCTCCACATCCTCATCAGCCTCGCCGAGCGACGCCCATGGATACCCGCAAGCCAATAACCTGACCAGTTACCGCCCAGCTACGTCTCGTCGAGATGATCATGGAAAACTTCTCCTACTCCGACGCCGTCGGGCAGGATCTCCAGCGCATCATGGGCGAACTCAAAACGTCAGTGGGCTGGTACTCATTCGACGCCAACATGTAACAGCAGGCTCATCAGTACCTGACCGAGGCCCTCAACCTTGCCTACATGACCAGCGATCAACTACTGGTCACCCGCACCCTCGCCAACATGGCCCGTCAAGCCGTTCATATCGGCCGCCCTCGCGAGGCTGTCCTGCTATCGCAACGCGGCCTTGACCACGCCAAGCGGACCGTCACACCCCGCGTCCGAGCACTGCTGTCAATACGCGAGGCCCAAGGCTGGGCCGCACTCAAACAAGCTGGACCGGCGACCGAGGCGATCCGGCGCGCCCACGATCAGTTCGAACGCGGGCCTGACGACCGCGACCCGGAGTGGATCTCGTTCTTGAACGAGGCCGAATTGGCCTGCTTGGAGGGCATGTGCCAGTCTGATCTCGGTCGTCATTCTACCGCCGAACGTCTACTCAAGCGCTCCATAGCTCTGCATACCGACGGCTATCGGCGCAACATGGGCATTGGACTAATCCGGTTGGCAAGCAATTCGCTATCCCTGCATGACCTGGACCAGGCAGGCGAGCACGCCGCGCGGGCCGCCACCGTCGCTACCGAGATCACCTCTACTCGCGTACGCCAGGAAATTACGTCGCTGGGCCGTCAGCTCGGCTCGCATAAGCGAGTGCCGGCTGTAGCCGACGCCTTGGAGCGCATCGCCGATATCTCTGTCCCGCAACGGAAGGGAAAGACCCTTGGATCTGGCGCGCTACGACGCCCGTGACGCCAGGCAACACCTGCCGGCTATCCTGGAGCTATACGCCGATGTCTACGGCGTACTGCCCTACGTCAACGACCCATTCTTCACGGTCGACATGTATGCCAAACGCCTCGACGGCGCGATGCAGATGGCAGGATTTGAGGTCGCTATTGCCAGCGACGGCGATCAGGTCATTGGAATCGGGCACGGCGTTACGCTGCCACCGGCAATCCCATGGTGGCAGAGCTTGCGGAACTCACTGCCTCCCCCTCTGGTCGACGCTGCTGATGAAGGACGCATATTCTGGCTTCGTGAATTGCAGGTGCGCGAGCCTTGCCGAAACAAAGGCATCGGCCACGCCATCCACGACTTTCTTTGCGCAGGTCGGAGTGAAGGCCATGCCGTCCTAACGGTCATCATCGATAACGAGCCGCCTCGTAGCGCCTACCTCCGCTGGGGCTACCAAATCGTAGGACGCATCCGGCACGCGCCAGAAAGCCCACTTTACGACGCCATGGCACGACCCCTGGGGTCGGATTAGCACGACCTCGTGTTGCGACGAGGGCGAACGGGTATGCTGGCGCCGCGCCTTGCGGACGACGGCGAGCGTCGACAGCTGCGCCGGCCCGAGATTGCCGCCGCGGCCGGAGGGCCAGGCCCGTCCGCGAAGCCCGGTGGGGCACCGCCCAAGACATCGAGGTACCCGGCGGCTACAACCTGTGCGACCGATGTTCAGGCGACCGTGGCGGTGATCTGGGACTTGGTGCGGCGCCGGGACAATCTCGACAGCCGTCCCTCCTGCTTGAGCCGGTTGAGGACCTGATAGAGGTGGGTGTCGTCCGGGAAGGTCGGCGACGCGGCGGGGGTGGCCAGATCGGCGTACGGGCTACCGAGGTTCGCGAGGACGGCGATGATTTGGTCCGTCGAGATGGCGTTCCCGAGCTGGTCGACCAGCAGGACCACCAGCGCCGCGTCGCGGGTCACCCAGGCGATCCGCTCCAGCTGGGCGGGGCTCAGCGGCACCTGGGCCGCCGCAGCGAACCGTCCGGCGGCCCGCAGCGCGTCGCGATGGTCGCTCGGTACGAACTCGTCCAGCCGGGACAGGACGGCCTGCCGGACCGTGTGGCTGATCGAGGCGCTGCCCAGCAACCGGGCCGTCATGGCCTCGTCGAGCAGGGCGGGCGTAACGTAGTCGGCGAACTTCGCCGAGCACTCGATGCCGTGCCGCAGCGTCTCCCAGCCGCTGGTCGCGAACTGCTGGAACAGTTCGGCGGTGTCGTCGCAAATCTGGTGGCGGAGCAGCTCGCCGAGCAGGGGGCCGTTCTCCGGCTCGACACGGCTCGCAGCGATCGACTCGGTCAGGGCGAGTGTGGCGACCAGAGCGGCACGGGTCTCGGGAGCGGGGATCGTCTCCCGGCTGCGAAGGATCGTCACGGCGACCTGCGTCTTCTGCTCGGCGAGTTGATCCGGCTCTTCTGCGGGAGCGGTGATCGCGCCTGCTTCGACGAGCAGGCCGGCCAGATCGTTGTCGACCCCGCCGGTCTGCTCGATGTACGCGGCGGTGTTGGTCACCGTCGCCGGGAACCGCCGGGACCGCGCCAGCACGGGCCAGACCTCCGCAGGTACCTCGCCGAGACGCTCGATCCTGCACTCCGTCGCCGCGGCGCGGCAGGCCCGCTCCGCCAGGCCGGTCTCCCAACCGGCGATCTCCGTGACGATATCCGCGAAGGTTCCGGGATCCGCGACCGTGACCGTGGTGGGCTCGTCGTTTTCGACCGCGGTGAGGTAGGCGGCGGGATTGGCGATGCAGTAGCCGTAGACGGTGGGATCGATCGCTCGGACGGTGTCCAGGCTTAGGGCCGGCGGATTGTGCAGCGCGCTGCGCAGGTTCCCCGCGGTGAGGGTGTACCTGCTATCGACGACGACCAGGGCACGTACGCCGTGATCGAGAACGGTCAGGTCGTCGATCACCACCTGAGCCTGCCCGAGCAGCGCGACCGCGTTGCGTGCCGACGGCTCGTTGACGGGCCGGGTCAGGCAGTCCAGGCGAGCGTAGTTGTCCTGGAGATAGGTCGTCACCTGCTCCTCGATCTGCCGGTCGAGGTTCGGGTCGGCGTGCGCGACTGCCTCGTCGACCAGGTCGAGGCGGCGTTCCGGCTGTAGGTCCGGGACCTGCAGGATTCGGCTCAGGATCGGCGGCCACGTGGCGGATAGTCGCCGGACCGCTTCCGCGGCCTGCGCTCCGCCGCTCAGGTAGGCCGGGAGGAAGGCGCGCTCGACCGGGCCGTCGATCTCGGTGAGGCGGTTGAGGACGGTGCGGGCGCCAGGGTGCTGATTCGCCAGCAGGTGGTCCAGGATCTCGATGTTGTAGGCGCTGTTCAGGTCGAGGAAGTCCGCATTGGTCTCCCGTAGGACGCCGGCGATGTCGTCCGGCCCGTTGAAGGCGTAGTAGGTGTCGGGGACGTTGGGCTGCACGTGCTGCACGATGAAGTTCATGGCGCGGATGGAGACGCGCTCGCCGTAGTACTGGGCCACGTAGAGGGCGAAGTTCTGGTCGATGAAGCCGCGGCGGATCAGGTCGCGGGCGACCTCGGAGCGAATCGTCTCCCCGAGGAACGCCTCGAAGGTGACCTCCGCCGAGTCACGGTCGAGGGTGAAGGCGGGGTTCGCGGCGAGGTCCGTGAAGTCGGCCTTCCGCAGCACCGTGATCTCGGCGTTCACCGCCTCACGTTCGGCGTCCAGCGCCTCACGTTCGCGGGAGTCCCAGTCGTCCAGATCGAGTTCGCCCCGGAAGAGCTCGCGGATGTCGGCCTCCGAGATGTGAACCTGCAACGGGGACTGGTACGCCGCCCTGAAGTTTGCGGTCAGTCCGTTTCCCTCGGCGATTAGCGCTCGCCAGAATCCCACGGTTCCGGCCTGGGCGTGGGTGAACGTTTCGGCGCCGATCATGTAGCTCTCGAGGGTGTAGTGATGATTGTTGCCGGAGCGTCGGATGACTTCGGCATGCCAGTTCAGGCGTTGGCCGAACCGTTCAGGCTTCTCCCGGAGGACGTGGGCCAGTGCCTCGGAGGCGGCGATCTTGCTGAGGCGGTCGCGGCGCCTAGCGATGGACTGATTCACCAGGTCGCGGCTGAGTTTGTAGAGCTTGTCGAGGTCGCTGCGGCCCAGCGAGACCTGCTCGAAGTCGGCCAGGTGGACGTTCTTGTAGACCATCATCGCGAAGACCGAGTCGGCGCGTAGCTGGGGTACACCGTGCTTCGCGGTGATAAGGCGGGCGGCGAACACGGCGTACTCGTTGCGGATGTTCTTCAGCAGCCGCATGTCGCTGATGTGCCGCGCGACCAGGTCGACCAGCTCGGGTGTTACCGGGACGAGCGCCGGGTCGGCCAGCAGCTGGGTGAGCAGGTCACGTGACGTGCGGTGGGTGATGAACGGAACCACCGGCACGACCAGGTCGAAGAACTTCGTGCGGTTCGCCCGCACCGACTCGGCGGAGGCGCCGTCGTCCAGCTGCATGGTGTCGTTGCCCAGCCGCTCGAAGATGCTGTCCTTGAGCGCGTAGACGAACCGGATCGTCCGGCCTCGCGCCGCGTGCGAGGTGTTGAGCAGGGTGTTCAGCTCGCGCAACGCCTCGAAGATGTGTGGGTCGTCGAACCGGTCGAGGTCCTCGAAGACGACGATGTCGAAGTTCGTCGACTCGAAGAAGTAGACGATCTCGTCGAGGTACTTGTCGAAGTAGCTGACCTCTACTGCCTCGAGCGCGACGGTGGCCCCGGCGGCGGACACCGAGGAGACGACTCGGTTGTGGATGACCTGCCGGATCCACGTCAGCACGGCCACCATCAGCAGCCCGAACAGCAGGACCGTCCCGGCCCGCACCGGCCATGGATGGTCCTTAGTGGCGCCGGGCAGGCGCGGGAAGCGGCCGAGGAGGAACAGGATCAGCGCGACCACCGCGACCTGCGTCGTGGCGAAGGCGACGGCCCGACGGAGGTTCGGCTTGTCGATGCGCCGGAAGTGCGAGCGGGGCAGCGTCCGCTGCGGCTGGCTGTGCAGCAGTTGTTTGACGAGCTCCTTTTCGATCCGGTTGGTGATCGACTGCTCGTCCTCGGATGGCCCGAGGGTCGACAGGGAGAGGTTGAGAACTCGTCCCGTGTGTTGGTCGGTGAACGCCTTCAGGACGCTCGACTTGCCCGCACCGTAGCGACCGGTCAGCGCGATGTTGCGGACGTCCGGTTCCTGCAGGGCGGCGGTCAGCCGTACGACATACTCCTCGTGCTGCTCCGGCTGAAACTGCGGCGTCAGGGGAAGCAGCGCGACATCACCGTCGGCAGACCTCGACGTCCCGACCCGCCAAGCCCGCAGCCGTTCCCACCAGCGCACGTTCTTCCCCTCCCCCTGTGACCAGCCAAGGTTAGGGGAAGCGCTGCGTCGTCCACGCGCGGTTGCCGCCGTCGAGCGGTGATATTGCGGACCATGATTGGGTGTCGATCTTGCCCGGCCCCCAACGGTGGAGCGGGAATCCGTTCGCTGGGCTGGGGAAAGACCGACATACTCATAGCCGCGATACCGCTCGCGGTAGAAGCTGACGCCTGCGCCTGTCGGCCTATCCGGTGCGGACGTCTACCATCGGCTGTTGCGGGTTCAAGCGGCCAGAACCTAGCGTTCGGGTCTGCCGATACGGCTACTGGTGAGCGGGTCGCCGTCGACCGGCTACAGGTCCCTGGTCTGGGCGACCAGAAATATGTGTCAGATTTCGGACACCGGCTTGCCCACGCCAGCGGTCCCCGCGACCACACACCGCAGACCCGGCCGCGCCCGCACCGTCGCCGGCGAGCATTTCATCCATGTGAGCCAGTTCCGCATCGCGCCCGACCAGATCCGCGATGTTCAACGGGAGCTGCGCCGGTACCGGGTCGGATCCCGATTTCGCCGTCGTCGTCCTCGCCGTGCCGGCCTCAGGATCGCGCTCGCCGCGCAGGATCGCTTGGTGGATGCCCCGCAATGCCGGACCCGGTTCGATGCCCAGCCGGTCGACCATCAGTTTCCGCGTGGCGGCGTAGCAGTCCAGCGCCTCGGTCGTGCGGCCTGACGCGTGCATCGCACGCATCAGCACCGCCGCCAGTGCCTCCTCTGTTGGGGATTCGGCCAGCAGCTCTGCGAGGGGGGTGACGAGGGCGGTCGTGTTGCCGAGCCGCAGTTCTACGTCTGCCCAGGTGACCATTGCCTCGATGTGCTGGCGCTGCCATCTTTGGCGTACGCGCTCGATCCACTCGCCGGAGAGATCGGCCAACGGCGTGTCCCGCCACAGCCCGAGCGCTTGCCGCAGCGACGCGGCACGCTGCTCGTCGGTGGCGTCCGCTCTTCTGGACTCGATGACGAGCCGGTCGAACCGCAGCGCGTCCACCCGGTCGGGATCGATGTCGAGCTGGTAGCCACGAGCTTGCCGTGTCAGACGCACCGGTTCGTTCCACTCCGGCGTACCTGCGCGTTCGATCGCGCTGCGCAGCCGAGCGACATAAACATACAGCGCTTGGCGTACCTTGGCGGGCGGCCGATCGCCCCAAACCCGATGAATCAGTGCATCAGCCAGTACGGGCCGGCCAGCCGTCACCGCCAAGGCGGCCAGCACACAACGCTGTCGAGGCCCACCTACGTCCACACCGCGGTCCTGAACGTGCACTTCGACTGGTCCGAACAGCCGTATGCGCATTAAGCCCTGGATCGGGCTGTGCCTGCCGGTCACTGGCCGTTCTCGGTGACGGTGGTGTTGGGGTGCCGTATGTCGGTCGCCTCGGTGACGTACCTAACGGTTGTGGGGCCGTCGCGGTCGGGCCGCTTACCGCCGCCTCCTTTCACACTCGGGGGAATGTTTGCTCCTCGGGTGGTGCGATAGACCGCTCCGGAGGCGGCGATGACGAGAACGGCTCCGGCGGCGTAGAGGGCGGTGCTGCCGAAGTGGTCGAAGACGAGTCCACCTGCTCCTGCACCGATCGCGATCGAGATCTGCACCGCGGCGACGAAGATGCCGCTGGCGGTCTCCCGCTGGTCTGGGACCATCCGGGTGAGCCAGAGCGACCACGCGACGGGTACGACCCCGTATGCCAGGCCCCATCCGAGCATGAGTCCGATGTGGGGCAGGGCGTCGGCGGAACCGAACGCGATGGCGAGACCGGCCATCGCCATCACGATGGGAGTGAGGGTCAACGTGAGACGGAGGTTCCGTTCCATCAGCACACTCGATGCCGCGGTGCCGAGCACGCCTCCCACGCCGAGCGCGAGGAAGGCGAGCGCGATGCTCCGGCTGTTGGTCTCCGGGACGCTTTCGAGCACCGGCCGGATGTAGGTCTGGTAGGCGACGTGGACGATGTAGAGCGCGGTCGCTGACAGGATGCCGACGGCGATACCGGGGCGCATCAGGACGTCGCCGATCGTTCTGAGTGTCGTGGCCGCGGTCGGCGCCAGGCGTGGCAGCGTCAGGAACTGGAAGAGGAGGACACCTCCCGACATTAGCGCCATCAACCAGAACGCGTTGCGCCATCCGATCGCGTCGCTGACGTAGGCACCCAGTGGTGCGGCGACGACCGTGGCGGCGGCGATACCGCTGAAGACGACCGACAGTGCTCGCGGCGCCCGTCTCTCGGGAACCATTCGGACGGTCGCCGCGGCAGACATCGACCAGAAGCCTCCGACGGCGATTCCGAGAGCGACGCGTCCGGACATCATCCCGACATATCCGGTGCTCCACGCGACCGCGATGTTCGAGATGGTGAGAAGAAGGCTGAGAATCAGGAGCACTACACGTCGATCGACTCTCGACGTCGCCGAGGGAGTCAGGACGCATACCACCATGGCGACGAGGGCAGAGATCGTCACGGATTGTCCCGCGAGCCCTTCGGAAACATCGAGGTCGGATGCCATGGTCGTGAGCATGCTGGCCGGCAGCAGCTCGGAGCCGACTATTGTGAACACGCCGAGCGACATCGCCGCGACTGCGGGCCAGTTCGCTCGGTCCGGATGGTGAGGCACGCTCATCGTGGCGCGCCCGTGCGTCGATTTGCGGTGGCGCGATCATCGTCGGCCCCGTGCGCAGCGGCCGATGCGGGCCGTTGACGGCGATCGCCCGGGCGGTTGGTGACGATCGAGGAGAGCCAGAATAGTTCGAGCCGCCGCCGTTCGAACAGACGCCGGGACAGTGCCGCTGCGCGCTCCGCCGGACTCCAGCGGGTGTCGATCGGCGCGTCTGGCAAGGCGCTGAGCATCTGGCAGTTCTTGTAACGGTCGGTGCCGCCGTCCCTCATGGCTTCCAGAGCTGAAGCGATGCCTACTGCTTGCTCCATCATCACGGAGTCTCCTCTGCTCACCCCACGGCCCCATGCGTAGGGCGGTACCGGCCTGGACGAAGCCCGAACTGTTACCGGTATACAGCGTTTAGACAGCAACATCTTATGGTGACCCTGAGGGCCGGGTCAACTAGTGAAGTTCGGTTTGGTGGAAACAGCCTTCAATCGTGCACGGCTTCGACTCGTCGGCGGCAGCTTCGCGCTGGACTTCGTGAGCACGCGGCCCGGCCCTTCCGCCTGGCGGCCGGACGACGACGTGCTGACGGATACGACGAGCTCGTGGAGTAATTCGGCGGTGGCGGCGTTGACAATTCGTACGTACGGTGAGGTCCTGGGCCGGGACGAGGATTTGGGTTCAGCCGGTGCCGATGGAGTCAAGCCGGCGACGCTGGAGCGGTACCGATGGTGGTTCCGCTCTCCGTCGCCTTCCTCGCCAGCGTGCTGGTGTCGCTGCTCGGCATCGTTGGCCTCGCCACCGGCGCTGGAGTCACCGGGTACATTGCCTTCGCCGACCCAGGGCTGACGCTGGCTCCCACCCGGTTATGTGCCCACGCTCGTGATCCCGATCGGCGCGGTCGTCCTGTTGGCCCCGGTGCTGGTGGGGCCGCTCACCCGTCTGCTGACGGCACCGTCGCGCGGAGCCCGGGCGCCGGGGCGATGGTGGTGCGCCTGAGCGCGCTCACGGCCCGCCGGCGTACCGCGGCGACCGCCGTGCCGGTCCTGCTGACCGTCGGCCTGGCGGTGTCGCTGCTCGGCGCGGCCGCGACGGCGTGCTGGCTGTGCTCAGCGCGGCGCTGCCGCACCTGCGTCCCCGCCAGCCGAGCCTGACCACCCGCGACCAGCCACGCGGTACTTCAACGCTCAGCGGATTTGATAGGTGGCCGAGTCGAAGTCAGCGAATCCGCCCTCAGCGCCTAGATCCTGCACCCACAGGCCGACGAAGGCGCCGGTGAAGCCCCAGGCTTCTGGCTCGCCGTCCGCCTGGTACGCCGCGTACTCGTCGGACAGGATCGTGGCGTCCAGCTCGGCGGGTAGTTGGTGCCAGTCGGTCGTCTCGTGGTCCAGCGCGTAGTCGAACCTGATCAGTGGGCCGTCGAGTCGAACCCGGAGGCGGATGTGGTCGGCGCCGGTGGTGTCGACCCGGCAGCCCGGGTGCAGGGTGCGCCGGCCGGCGTCGCACGACATCAGCTCGAGCACTCGCCGGTCGCCGTCGAGGCTTAGGTACGCGTAGTGCCAGTTGCGGGTGTCGTAGTAGGTGGTCAGGCCGGCGAGCTGCCGGAAGGTGCGCGGTTGGAACTGCATCGTCGTCTCGAGGGTGCAGCGCTGGGCGGTGACCCGGCGGGCCACGAGGCTGGGGCGTTGTCGCCCGACCGGTGACTGTCCACCGTAGATCCGAAGATGTGATGGTCGGGCGGTGAGCTCGATCCAGTCGGGGGTGGCCGGGCGGCGCAGGGTCGACCAGTCGGGGCCGAGCACCGGCGTCGTAAAGTCGTCATGGTCGATGCTCGTTTTCGGCTCCTCCGGCCCGTCCGATAGCCCACTTGGTGCAGCGACAATGTCGGCCGGCACCCCGCCGTCGATGCATGGCCAGCCGTCCCGGTCCCAGGTGACGACCTGGATCGCGGTCTCCCGGCCCAGCACGCACCGGCCCAGCGGCGCGTACGGCCGGGCCACCAGGTGGGCCAGGTACCATTCTCCGTCCGGTGTGGACACCAGGCAGCCATGCCCGGCCTTCTGCAGCCGCAGGTCGGGACGCCTCGCCGAGGTCAGCATCGGCGCGCCCGGTGCCGTCTCGTACGGGCCGAACAAGGTTCGCGACCGGGCCACCGTTACCTGGTGCTGCCAGCTGGTTCCGCCCTCGGCCGTGACCAGGTAGTACCAGCCGTCGTGGCGGTAGAGCCGCGGCGCCTCGGTCACGCCGGCGGGGGTTCCTTCGAAGATCAGCCGGGCCGGGCCGACCAGCGTCCCCGTCGACCGGTCGTAGCGCTGGATCTCGATGCCGGCGAACCGGTCATGCCCCACCCGCCAGTCGGCAGACATGGACAGCAGCCACGTGCCGCCGTCGGCGTCGTGGAACAACGACGGGTCGAAGCCGCGGGCATGCAACGGCACGGGGTCCGACCAGGGGCCCGCCACGTCGCGCGCGGTGATGACGTAGTTCTGGGAGTCCCAGTACCCGCTGGCGAAGCTGGCCACATCGGTGTAGACGAGGAAGAACTGCCCATCCACATGGGATAGATCGGGCGCCCACACCCCGGCTGAGTCACCGGCACCGTTGAGATCGAGCAGCCGCCGCTCGGTGAGGATGCCACCCAGCGGTCGCCAGTGCACCAGGTCGGTCGAGTGGTGCAGCCGGACGCCCGGGTACCACTCGAAGGTGGACGTGGCGAGGTAGTAGTCCGCGCCGACCCGCAGGATGCAGGGGTCTGGGTGGAAGCCGGGCAGCACCGGATTGTGGATCGACCCGTTCGTCATGACAGCTCCCGCTGTTACTAGCAAAGTCGCTTACGGTGGGAACGCTAGCGGAGGGCCGCCGGGCCGCACAACCGGTAAACTGCTGTACGATGGAAACCGCGAACGACGTCACACGGATGCGAACCGTCGGGGGCAACCTCACCCTCGACTACCTGAACACCCGCAGCGGCCCTCCCGTAGGGGCGCCCGACGACGACGTCCTCCTCAGCTACGACGACGTGCTGGCCTGGGCCCGGCACGTCGACCTACTTGCCGACCAGGAGGTAACGCGCCTGCTTCGACGGGCACGCAAGGACCCGGATGGAGCCCACGTCGCGTACCAGCGCGCGCTCGCCGTCCGCGAGCACCTCGATGAGCTGTTCCGGACCGTCGCCGCAGGTGGCCGGCCGGCGAGCCAACGGCTGGCGTGGCTACGCGACACAACCGCAGAAGCGCTCGCCCACGCGCAGCTCGCCCCCGGCCACGATCGCTTCGGCTGGCACTGGACCGCCGACCAGGACCTCGCTCGGCCCCTGTGGCCCATCGTTCACGCCGCTGCTGACCTGCTGACAAACGGCCCACTCGACCGGATCAAAGCCTGCGCCGGCTGTCGATTCCTATTCATCGACGAGAGCAAGAACCGCAGTCGACGCTGGTGCAGCATGGAGGACTGTGGAACCGCCGAGAAGATCCGGCGCTACGTGTCGCGCCGCGCCGCTACCCACACCCGTACCGCCCGCTAGCGCACCCGCCGCTCCGGGCCGGACGGTGATCATCCGCCGGTCATCGGTCAGCGTCCAGCTCCCGTCCGTGCCCTGGTCGAGGTGGACCACGACGGCATCCGCCCCGGTGTGCACGCGTACGTTGAGCAGCAGGCTCTCGAGGGCGCGCTCGAGAGCGTCGGCGTGCGCTGCGGAAAGTTTCAGGTCGGCGCCGAGGTCGAGCAACGCCTCGATGTTCAAGTCGGCGAAACCGGTCGCACACCCGCTCGATCATGGCTGCGAACACTACGGAGGGGTTGGAACCGGCCGCTGCGTAGGCGGCGGACCCATCCCCGTCCGGCGCTCGGCCACGCAAGTAGGAGTACCGGTCGCCGCCGAGTATCGCCACCTGCTGCCTAACAGCACGCTCGTCGACGTGCCCGACGTCGGACACGACATCGTCCGCGACCAGCCACAGGTCTACCACGAACGGATCACCCGGTTCCTCTCGGACTGGGCTGTTGACATCTGATCGGAGGGGTGTCACTGTCTTCTGACAGGGGGGTCAGAGAAAGTTGACACCCCCTGGAGAGGGTGTCGAGATGGAGCGTGCCGCGCCAACCGGCGATGAGCTGTTGCGGGTGATGGCGGCGCTGGCCAGCCCGCACCGGCTGCGGATCGTCGCGGCCTTGGCGCAAGGCCGTGCGTACGTGAGCGAGCTGGCCCGGCGGCTGGAGATGAACCGGCCCCTGCTCTACATGCACCTCCAGCGGCTGGAGGCTGCCGGCCTGGTCACCGGCACGCTGGTGACCGCCGCGGACGGCAGCTCGGTCAAGTACTTCGATGTGGTGCCGTTCGCGTTGGAGCTGACCCCCGAGGCGATCACGGCAGCGGTGCGGACGTTGAGCCGCGACGATTCGGGAAAGGGTGAGTAGAAGGTGGACATCGCGGAGATCAGCACCGTCGCGACGGCCGTGATGACGGTGGCACTGATCGGCATCGCTGGCTTCGTGGGGCTGGGGATCTATCGGGCTCGGCATTCGACTGCCCGGGAAGCGGAGTATCGGGCGCTGGCCGAGCGTGTTATGACCGCCCAGACCGAGGCGGCCGACGCCGCGCGGTCGACGGCCACCGAGATGAGCGCTGTCCGTGCCGAGTTGGCGCAGGTCAAGCAGCGCTTGGCGGCCCTGGAGTCGCTGCTGAGCCAGATCGGCTGACCACGTCCACGGGGGAGGAGACACCATGCGCATCGCCCTGTTGACGGCCGTCGCGCTGGTAGCGGCCGTGATGCTGCCGGCCAGCGCGGCGAAGGCGGCACCGGCCGACGAGCGGCTGGCCGAGGTCGAGCGCTATCTGCGCGAGCATCACGCCGAGATCCGCGCACCCGGCTTCGCGTACGCGATCGTTCGCGGTGACCGAGTTGTCGCCCGCGCCGCGTGGGGCGTCGACGGCGACGGCCAGCCGGTCACCGGGCAGACCCCGTTCGTGTTGGGCTCGGTGTCCAAGTCCTTCACCGCGTTGGCGGTGATGCAACTGGTCGAGGCGGGCCGGGTCGACCTCGACGCGCCGGTGCTTGGCTACCTGCCCTGGTTCCGCCTGGCCGACGAGTCCGCGTCGCGGCGGGTCACGGTGAGGCAGTTGCTCACCCACTCCAGCGGCATCCCGGGCGTGGCCACCCGAGGCATGACCGACCGGTACGACAACACGGCCGGCGGGCTGACCCGATTGGTGCGCGCCCTGGCAACTGTCGAGCCGACCCAACCGCCTGGTCGGTCCTACCAGTACAGCGACGCCAACTACATTGTCGCCGGTGCGCTCGTGGAGGCGGTCACTGGCCAGTCGTTCGGCGCCTACCTGCGTGCCCACGTGCTGGACCCGCTCGGCATGCGTGGCGCCGCCACCGCAGCCGAAGCCGACGCGCTCGGCGGCGTGCCGGCTGGCTTCCGCTACTACTTCGGACGGCCGAGGCATTTCGACCGGCCGTTCGACACCTCCGGCGTGTCGTACGGCTTCCTGGCCGCCAGCCTCGACGACATGACCCACTACGCGATCGCGCACCTTCGTGGCGGCGAGTACGGCGGCCGGCGGGTCCTCTCTCCACAAGGGATCGAGCGGTCGCACGCCGGCCAAGTGGCCACCGGCGCTCGGGGCGCGTACGGGTTCGGCTGGCGGGACAGCGCCCTCGACGGCACCGGTGCACGGATCGTGTGGCATGCCGGCGCGGTCGCCAACTCGTTCAGCCACATCCTGCTCGTACCGGAGGAGGGCCTGGCCGTCATCGTGCTCGCCAACATCTACGGCATCGCGATGGACGGGCCGTTGACGACCGCCGCGTTCAACACCGCCCGGATCCTGCACGGTGGGCAGGCCGTCGCGGTCGCCGAGGATCCCTTTTTCGTTTGGGCGCGGCGGGGCTTGCTCGTCACGGTCGCGCTGCTGGCGGTGGTCCTGGCCTGGAGCGTGCTCCGGGCCGTACGGCGTCCCCGCCCTCGACCCAGCAGCGGTTGCCACGTGGTCGCCGTCACCGCCGCCTGGGTCGCCGGCTGCGCCGCGCTGACAGCCGCGGCCGGATGGGCGCTGCCCGCCTCCTGGGACGGCGCGGGCCTGCCACAGGCGCTGCTGTTCGCACCGGACATCGGCCACACCATCATCGCCGTGATCGTTCTCGCCGCCGCAACGGCGCTCGCGCGCGTCGCGGCCGCCCTCCGGATCCTCGCCGGCCCAGGATGAGGTAGCGCCCCGGTTGGGCGCGGCGGCTGGCGAAGGTGCGCCGTACGACGCGGACATGTTCGCGTTTCGGTGACAGGTCGGATGTGGCTGATCGCGGCGACGACGCGTCCGACGGCGCCGTATGTGGCGACCTCGCGATGATGGCCGGCTGGCTCGACGAGATTGTCAAGGACACCTGAGTCACCCCTCGCGCGGCTGACCGCGATGGGCGTCCCGGCCAGGGGGTCTCGGCCGTCGACGCTGTCACGTACCGCAACGGCGAGTCCTACATGGATCTAATCCGCGGGCTTCGGCCGACCCGCTCGGTGGGCTCGTCAAGCTCACGGACGTCGGTCAGTTCGTTGCCGCGCCAGACCAGCCAGGCCGCGAATAAGAACACGATCACCACCGTTGCGATCCTTGCCCGGCGCGAGGGCCGGGCGCACGGATCGGCGTGGCGGCACGTGTCGACGGCTGGATGCCGCGGTTTGCCGGCGTGAAGGTTCGCAAGATCGTTAATGCGGGTCCAGGACGGCCGGGTGTCGAGCTAGTGGACGCGGCCGGCGTGCCGGTGGCTGATGTGGTGGGGTTCCTGCGGCTGTTGGTGGTGCGGGACTACTCGCCGAACACGGTGCGCGCCTACGCACATGATCTGCAGATTACGGACCTTACGCAGATCCCCTAACTTCGACGCCGTGAAGATCCTCTGCCGCAGCCGCCGTACGTTCTCCTCAACCGCCCGCCAGTCAATGGCTGGCCAGTCGAGCAGCTCGTCTTCCGGTCCGTTCACCATCGCGGCGCGCTCAGCGGCCGAGGCCGCGGTCGGTGCCGTCATGGTGTCCAACTTGCCCTTCGGTTCCGGTGTCGCAAGCGTCGAGTCTTCACAGGCTCACCTGACCCACGTCAGCACCCTTTCGGGTTCGGGCACGCCGCCCGTATCCGGCCAGTTATCCGGGACGACCGGCGGAGGAGCCGATCAATAGTTCTCCCGATTTCCTGCTGCCTTTCGGCGGCCGGCGTTCGCTTCTTGGATCATCCTGTTCCCGCTGGGCGATCCGCCCTCCTCACGGTCGGCGCACCGAGCGACGTCACCGTGCTCGGACCCAACGGGGTTGCCGTGTTCCGCACGAGCGAGACACGACCGGGGTGGGCGCCCCCTATACCCCGAGACTGGCGGTGTTCTCCGGTCGGTTTCGAGTCTCCCGACCGGCGCCTGCCGCGATTCCAGCGGCCAGTCCTCACCCCGCTACCGCTTCCCACCAGCGGGGCTTTCGATGACGAGGCATCAACAGGGGTTCACTTACGTTCGCCCGTCCGGTCTTCCCCTTCACCTGTAGCGTCCGGATGGGACGAACGCCCTTGGGCTTGACCACCTGAGCTCCGCACCCAGCCGTTACCAGCCACGCACGTCAGGCTGGGGACAGGCCATCGAACACTGACCCGGAGCTACACCCTCAACATCGCGAACCTCCACGGTGTGCTCACTCAACTCGGTGAGGTCGGCCCGGGGCGCGGTGCCGGCCTCTCAGCCGGTCCGTTACCCCGAGCCGCCTCCCGAACCCGGCGTGCCTGTTGGCCAGGCACCGGGCTCTCCACACGCCCCGGAGGGTTGAGGACGTTCCTCATGCTGTGCTGAGCCACGGCGTCGGGATCTTTGTCCCCCGGTATAGGTAGCGCTTAGTGCGCACCTTGGCCGGGTCGAACAGGATCACCTCGCCGTCGGTGGGCCACCTGCCGTAACGGCGGCGTAGTGCCCGCCATGTGGTGCGTCGATGTTTGCGGCCTTGCCACCCGATGACCCGCTTCCAGAGGTAGGCCCGCAGGTAGCGGAAGGTCGCGCTCGAACAGCCCCACCTGAAGTAGGCGGTCCACCCGCGCAGCATCTGGTTGAGCTGGAGGAGGAGTTCCTCCAGCGGCTGGTTCGTGTTCTGCGAGCAGATCGCCCTCACCTTGGCCGTGACGGCGGCGAGCGCCTTCTTGGCCGGATAGACGTAGACGTAGTGCTTGCTCGTGCCTCGTTTACGGTGGCGCTGGATACGCCAGCCGAGGAAGTCGAGGCCGTCATCGATGTGCGTGATCACCGTCTTCGCCTGGGACAGGCGCAGACCCATCCCGGCCAGGACCTGCGCCATCTCCTCACGAAGGGCTTCGGCGTGTTCCCGGGTGCCTGACACGGCCAGGCACCAGTCGTCCGCGTACCGGCAGAGCCGGTAGTTGGGCAGACCTTGACGGCGACGCTTGGCCCGTTCGTAAGGGCTGGCGGCCGGACCTCCGGGCGCTCGGGCGATATGTTCGTCCAGCACTGACAAGGCCACGTTCGCTAGCAACGGCGACAGGATATTTCCCTGCGGTGTACCGGTGTAGGTGTCCGTGCGCACGCCATCCTCGCTGAGGATGCCCGCCTTCAGGAACGCCTTCACCAGGGCCAGGACACGGTTGTCTCCGATCCGAGCCCGCACGCGGTCCATTAAGGACGAATGCGAGATCTCGTCGAAGCAGCTTTGGATGTCTCCCTCCACGATCCACTCATACGAGCGGGACGCGAAGTGATGCACCTCAGCCACCGCGTCATGAGCCCGGCGCTTCGGACGAAACCCGTAACTACACGGGAGAAAATCCACCTCGAAGATCGGCTCCAACACCAGTTTCAAGGACGCCTGGACCACCCGGTCCGTCACGGTCGCGATCCCCAACCGACGCAGCTTGCCGCCAGCCTTGGGGATCTTCCGCTCACGCGCCGGAAGCGGCCGGAAGCTACGGCTCTTCAACGCAGCCCGTAGCTCGTCGAGGAACTCCTCGACCCCCTGCCCGGCCTCGACGGAGTAGGCGGTCTGCCCATCCACCCCGGCCGTGCGAGCACCCTTGTTGCCACGCACCCGATCCCACGCCACCAGAAGAAACGCGGGATCGCAGACGAGGTTGTACAAATCCACGAACCGGCGATGAGGATCATTCATCGCCCACCGATGCAGCTTGGTTTGGATCTCCAGTACCCGCCGCTCCGCCACGCTCAACAACAACGGCTCAGACGACGGCGCGTCGGTGTTCACCAACGACCTCCTGGCATTCCAATCTCCTCACTGCCGACCTGCTGGCCCCCTTCGCCATGCGCACGCCTCTCGCGTGCTCGGACTACTACAGGGCCTCCGTCCCGCCCACGGCCATCAGCCGACGACGGACCTGCCCGTGACCGGACCGGATGCCCGGTCAGGAGGGCGGCCGCAGACGGTTCCCGCGTTCACCATCACCCGGTCGACGAGGGAGATGCCCAGCTCTACTCCGACAGCATCGCCACGCCTACGCCGCAGACATTCAACGTGGCCTCCCCACCGGCGTCGCATAACCGGTTTCGGAGTTGACCCCACCACCCGGCGGGAATCATGCGCTGCACTCCGGCCCACATCCACCAGGTTGGAGCCGGCGACACGCTTACGGAGCATCACCACTGGTTCCTCACGTACACCTTCTCGTCTCGCTTGCCGAACCCGCACCGTCTGGCAGTGCCGACGCGTCCCGGCGTTGTCAGGGCCGCTTGCCACCCGAACCGCGCGTCTCCACGGCCGAGCTGCCCCCAGCTTCAACCGACCTGCTGCGACAGGTCGGCGGCGGGTCCTTCCACCCCGCCCGGTAAGTGATGGCGCCTCGCGGCGCACTGCGACCTCGTGTCGCACCGGGAATTACGTGAGCGCCGACAGGGTTCAAGTCGACTGGTATAGATCGGCCCTCGGCCGGGTCAGCAGGCGATGCGGCGGTACTGGGACCAGCGCGCATCGTCCCTTGTCGGTCGGCCGATGCGGCACCAACTACTCGCACTTAACCCCACCCCGCCGCACCGCCTGAACACCGCCCAGACACCCCGGCGGCGATACTCCACGCCCACCCACCAGAACACATGCCATAAACAGTCCGAAAACAGACAGCCAACCCAACCCCACCGACACCACGACCACGCCAGACCGACCAAACCAACCCCTCAACCCGCCACAATCACGACCCGCCACACATCCGACGGCCCTGACTCGCTTATTTGAGGACTAGGCTCCTTCTATGTCTGTCAGTTGATCTCTCGATGGCGTTGAGGGGTGCGGTAGATCTGTCGGGCGAGGTACCGCTTGAGACAGCGGCGGATCTCACTGGGGTTGCGGCGTTCTGCCCGGCGTCGTTCGACGTAGGCGCGTGTCAGCGTCGTGGGTCATACGGGTGATCGTTGGGATGCGCAGGGCGCGGTTCGGCCGCCGGTCACCTGGGCGGCTGCCACGTGGAAAGCGGATCGGTTCGGCTCTCCGCGGAGACGAGATTGGCACAAGGTCCTCAGCAGGCGCCGATCGGTGTCCATGGGCCGGAGGCGGTGGCGCCGGGCTCCTGGTTGCGGGTCCACCAGGTGGCGGTCCACTGTTGTCCGTTGTGGACTGCGGTCTCGCCGCCGAGGTAGATGGACGAGGGCGTCCATTCGCGGACGGCGCCGTGCGGACAGGCGACGTTGTCACCGAGCTCTGCCCACGGTCCCCACGGCGAAGCGCCCGGGACCTGGTTGCTCGTCCACCACTGCGCCTGGTACACACGCCCGTCGTTGTAGACCAGGTCGCCGGCCTCGTACGTCTGTGTGGAGTCCCAGGTCGGTGCGGTCACCGTCCACTGTGCATAGAGCGTGGCCACGTCGGTGCCGCGGGTGGAGGCGTCGTAGGCCGTGGTCGTTGCCGTGACCGTCGTGCCGCTGCCGTCGCGGGCCGTGTTCCAGCCGGCGAAGGCGTAGCCGGTCCGGGTCAGGTCACCGCTTGGGGAGTCCAGCCCGACGTCTGTCCACGCAAGACCGGTTATGGTTGGCGGCACCGTCCCGGCGCCACCGGCCACGTCGTAGGTGAAGTCGGGCGGCGTTGTGTCGACCTGCACGGTCAGCTCGCGCCACGGCTCGACGTTGCCGAGCCGGTCGGTGCTGCGGAAGGCGATGGTGTGTTCGCCGTCCGTGGTCAGGTGCACGCTCGTGCCCTGCTGCTCGGTGCCGCCATCGACGATGTACGAGGTGCCTGCGACGCCGGCCATGTCGTCGGTCGCCGTCAGGGTCACCGTGACAGCCGAGGTGTACCACTCGTCCTCGCCTGCCGTGCTGCCGGTGCCGGCGACGGTGATCGGCGGTGTGGTGTCTGATACCTGGTCGAACCGCACGGCGTCGGCCACGACGTAGCCGTCGGACGTGCCCGTGTTGGAGATCCGGACGTAGTCGGTCCCGTCCCCGGCGAGCAGGTAGGTGCCGATCGGCCTCCAGCGCGAGCCGCTCTGCCGCTGGTTGACCGTGACGGTCGACACGCTGTCCTTTCCTTGGATGGTGATGGGCACGACTGTGGATCGGTTGCTGTGCGAGGGATACCAGACCGAGATCTGGTAGAGTCCTGGCGGCAGGTCGGGCGTGTAGGTGACGCTCTTCGTCCCGCGATTGGCGGCCCAGTCGTGCAGATAGTTCGGGCCGTAGTAGCCGCCGCTCGTGCCGAGGGCCCAGTCGCCCACGATGGTGACCTCGGTGGGGTCGGAGTTGTCCACGACGCCGCTGTAGAGCGGCGTTGCTGAGCCCTCCGTCGAGTCCGGGCCGGCGCCGAGCGTGTTGTAGGCGGAGACCGTGTAGTAGTAGGTCTGGCCCCCAGTCAGGCCACTCACCACGTGCTTCGTGGCCAGCCCGACATCGACGGTCGTGGTGTAGTTGCCCGGGGTCGTGCCGTACTTCACCACGTAGCCCTGGGCCTGGCTCGCGGGGTCCCACGACAGTTGCAGTTGCCCGCCGGCCGAGATGGTGTCGCGTAGCACGGGCGCCGCGGGCGCGGATGTCACCGGCGCGAAGCTGAAGCCGGCGTGGAATGTCGTGCCGAGCGACCCACCGGGCTCGACCTGCAGTTTGATCGTCGGACTCAGCTGGGTCACCGTGACGCCCGGGTCGAGCGAAAGTACCGAGGTCGCGGCGCGGTCGATCTCCAACGCGATCGTGCCGGTGTTGCGCTGCGAGGGGTCGGCGACCGAGATCTGCAGGCCGTCGGCGGTCTCGGCGGTCATGACGGCGGCGCGGGCGTTGCTGGTGACGCCGGCCGCGGTCGCTGGGTTCCAGAATTGGATTCCGGTGACCCCCAGGGTGTTCTCCTGTACGGCCTGCACGTCGGGCGTGTTGGCCAGCACGGTGAAGTCAGGGTGATCGCCGTAGGCGTCGACCTCGGCGGCGCTTTGACCGGGCAGGAGCGCGTACTGGTACGTCCCGTTCGTGGGGTTTGATCCGTGGTCGAGCCACAGGGTGAGGTATTGCGCGGTGATTGGGTCGGTCAGCGCGGTCGGTCGCTGGTCGATGTCGCTCCAGGCGCCCGTGCGCGACTGGCGCAGCGCGTCGACTGTGGCGCTCTTGGGGAAGTAGTAGCCGAGGTCAGCGCCCGGGACGTTTCCCGCGAGGTGGATGGTGCCGACATCGTCGAGTTGGGCGCTCCAGCCGAGGTTCGACGGCTCGACCGTGCCGTCGACGGTGAGTTGCTGGTCGCCTGCGCCGGCGAGCTTGCGATTGTCCACTGTGGTCTGGATGGCACGGTTGTCGGTACTGGTGATGCCGGTGCCGAGGGCCACGATCTCGTTGTCGAAGGCGAACCAGGACTTCTTCGCCCGTAGCGTGCTGGACTGGGCCAGCAGTTTCATCGACGAGGTGCCGTACAGGCCCAGGATCTCCGCGCCGCCCGCCTCGCGCTCGGCGTTGCGGTAGCGGTTCCCGTCCGCATCCGTGCGGGCGTGGGTGTCGATCGTCGTGCCCGGCAGGTGGTACGGGTCGACCGTCGGCCAGAAGTCGGTGTACTGGGAGATGTCCGGGTTGTACAGGTAGGTCATCCCCTCGCCCTGGTACCACCCGCGGACGTTCTCGTCGTTGATCGACTCGTGTGTGGCGATCCGATCCGACGACATGCTTAGGGCGAAGGTGTAGTCCGGCCGCCACTGGACGGCCCGATCCATCGACGCGTACTGGTGGTACTGGTCGGCGGCCCGCAGCGGTGCGACGCTCGCGTCGCCCACGATGGCCTTCGCCTTGACGATGTCCGGCAGGGAGGCGTACTGGAAGTAGTCGCGGTAGGTGTCGTCGAGGATCCAGCCCTTCACCAGACCCCGGAAGTGCGCCGCGTCGGCGGCCGGCGCGAACCCGACTACCCGCATGACGGTGCCGATGATGGAGTGCCCGCGGCTGTGGTCCGTCAAGTAGGAGCGGGAGACCTCGCGGCCCCGGGTCATGTCCATCATCAGGCCGCGGTACATGAGCGGCTCGAACGCGTCGTACACCCAGCGCGTGACGTTGGCACGGCCCGGGTCGGTGATCTCCCACGGGGAGCCCTCGAGCCAGTCGATGATCTCGGTGAGGTCCTCCAGCAGCGACGACCCGTACCCACCGTTGTAGGCGACCACCTTGTGCTGCACGAACGAGCCGTCCTCGTAGAAGCCGTCGCTGCTCGTTACGTAGAGAAATACTTCGTGGAGTTCGTCGCGGGCCCGGGCGATGCGCGCGTCGTTGTCCAGCAGGGCACCGCTGCGGGCCCACACGTTCGCGACCCAGACGAGGTTCGCGCCCGTCATGCCGGAGAAGTTCGGGAACTTCACCACCGGTCGCATGAACCGCTGGATCTGCTCGGCGGACAGGTCGGATCGCATGAGGTCGACGGCATCGACGAGCTGAGCGGGCACCCCGATGAACCAGTCCCACCAGTTCCCGCTCTGGGTCATGGTCTCGTTATAGGCATTCGCATAGAGCCATTCGAGCGCATTGACGATGTCGTCCCGCAGCGCCTGGTCGCCCGCCAGTGCCGAGCCGTGCGTCCGGTAGGCCAGCGCGAGGGACGCGACTCGGGTGTAGGACGTGGTCTTCTGCGCGGAACGGGTGACGTTGGCCGCGTCAGGCCAGAGGTAGATGCGGTCCGGCGAGGTGTCCATGGCGTCCCATAGGGCTTGGGCGTCAGCGGTGATGCCGGTGATGCGGGCGGCGATGTCGGGATCGTCGACGTCGTAGTCCGACCCGCCCGTCAGGCTGACCTCCCACTTCTGACGGAGTTGGGCGAAGTCCTCGGCGGTTGCCGCATTTGCCGCGACGACGGCGACAAGGCTACCTGCCAGGACGGTGGCGGTGGCGATGAGCGAGGCGATACGAGTTCTGGGCTTCATGCGGGGTTCTCCTCCGCGGGGACGTGGCGCAAAGCAGCGCCGCTGCGAAGGTTAGGAAGCCGACCCACGGATGTCAACGTGCCCACGGCCGCCAACGCGGCTGCGGAACGACCACGACGGCACGCGGCCATGTTCCTGGCTATCCTATGTGGACTGTCCGACTTACCCACGCCTGCGCCGAAAGGGGAGGCCCGTTGAACGGCGGTCAACTCGTTCCGTCCCCTATGGACGGGGCCAGCGCGAGGCGCTTCTCGCCGAAGCGGATCGGCTGAAGGCGACGTTTGACGCCTTGTGCTCGGGCACGCCAGCGACCCCTTCACCTCGTCGGCACGCCACGGCGAACGATAGAACGGCGGACCTGGGTCGGCTGCGGCCATGGCGATGGACGCCCCGACCCGCGAGCGCGCCGCGGGCAAGGTGGCGCACGGCCCCCGGTCGGCGACTCTGACACGCTGCCTGCCGCAACTCGGTCACGACGGGCGCCGCTCCGGTTGATGCCGCCGGGGGCCGAGGCGTACCGGGAGGCGAGCAGTCTCGGTTGACGCGCTCGTGTCGCCGTGGTTACCATCCCCGAACATCGCATCATAATACGAAGGAGATTTGGTGGCTTCCCCGAGGACCGGGTCGCGAGAACTGCGCTGCGACGTGCTGGTGGTCGGTGGCGGCGTCGGCGGAGTTGCGGCGGCGCTGGCGGCGGTCAAGCTGGGGGCCTCGGTCATTCTTACAGATCAGTTTCGATGGCTTGGTGGGCAGTTCACGAGCCAGGCCGTGCCACCGGACGAGTCGATCTGGGTCGAGCAGTTCGGGGTGACGGCCTCGTACGCAGATCTGCGCGAACGGATCCGCGCGTACTACCGTCGCAACTATCCGCTCACCACCGCCGCTCGCGCCCAGCGCCACCTGAACCCCGGTGCCGGCTATGTCAGCAAGCTCTGTCACGAGCCGAGGGTCGCGGCAGCGGTCATCGACGAGCTCCTAGCACCCGGCATCGGTTGCGGGCGCCTTCGTATGCTGCAGCCGGCCGTGCCGACTGTCGTCTTCACGGCGGGGGATCGCATCGAATCCGTAGAGCTGCTGGACCTGCGCTCTGGTGACCTGGTTCAGGTAACGGCCGACTACGTGCTCGACGCGACCGAGACCGGTGAGCTACTCGCGCTCGGGGGCGTCGAGCACGTCGTCGGCGCGGAGTCGCGGGACCAAACCCAGGAACCGCACGCAGCGCTCGTCGCGGATCCGACGAACCTGCAAGCGTTGTCGGTCTGCTTCGCAATCGACCATATCGATGGTGACCACACGATTGACAAGCCTGCCCGGTACGACTACTTCGCGGCGCTGGAGCCGGATGTCTGGGGCGGGCCCTTGCTGTCCTTCGTCGCCCCGGATCCACGGACCGGGCGGCCGCTGGCGCGAACGTTCGATCCCAATCCAGGTCTCGATCCCCTGGTCGTCGAGTCTGACCAGCGCACGAATCGTGGCGATGTGCCGCTGTGGCTGTTCCGCCGGATCGCAGCGCGGCACAACTTCGAACCCGGCTACTACGAGAGCGACATCTGCCTCGTGAACTGGCCCATGCACGACTATTTCCTCGAGCCGTACATCAACTCTGATGATCCGGCCCGGGTCGAGCATGACGCCCGCCAGCTCGCGCTCTCACTCCTGTACTGGCTTCAGACGGCGGCGCCTCGGCTGGACGGCGGAACCGGCTATCCCGGCCTGCGGCTGCGCGGCGACGTGACCGGCGGGCATCCCGACGGCCTGGCGGAGTCGATCTACCACCGGGAGTCACGTCGGATCGTCGCCGAGCAGACCATCCGGGAGCAGGATGTATCGCTGGCCATTCGAGGCGATGCGGGCGCAACGTCCTATCCGGACAGCGTCGGGCTCGGGATGTATCGGATCGACCTGCATCCCTCCACCGGAGGAGATCCGTACATCGACATCGCGTCGTGTCCCTTCGAGATTCCGTTGGGTGCCCTGATCCCGGTGCGGCTGGACAACCTGCTCCCGGCCGCGAAGAACGTCGGCACAACGCACATCACCAACGGCTGCTATCGGCTACACCCTGTCGAGTGGAACATCGGCGAGGTGGCCGGCGCCCTCGCCGCGCACTGCGTGGCGTCGCGCCGCCTGCCGCGACAGGTCCGCGCCGACCCGGCGCTTCGAGAGGGCTTCCAGCGGCTGCTCGGCACCCTCGGTGTCCAGCTTCGATGGCCGTCCATCTCCGGCTACTAGGCCCTCAGTCCCGTCCTATGTTCAATGGAGAGGAACTATGAGAACGCCCCACATTGCAGCGCTCGGCCTCGCGGCGGCGGTCGTCGTCGGCGCGTCGGCCTGCTCGGCGAGTGCCGAGGACAGCGGTCCGATCAGCCTTCGGATGACCCTGTGGTCATCGGCGCAACCGCACCTCGACCTATTCAATTCGATCGCGAACGACTACCTGAGCGAGCACCCGGACGTCAAGGAGATCACGTTCGACTCGCTTCCGTACGAGGACTACCTGACCACGCTCACCACCCAGATCGCCGGTGGCGAGTCGCCCGACTTGGCGTGGATCCCCGAAGCATCGTCGCCCGACTTCATCGCCGACAGTGCGCTTGCGCCGTTGACTGAGGCGTTTCGCGCCACGGAAGGATATGACTACGACGACATCCTCGAGCCGCTGACTCCGTTGTGGAGCCAGGATGGCCAGCTCGTGGCCTACCCATTCTCGAACTCGCCTTTCATGGTTTATGTGAACGAGGACCTCGTCGCGGCCGCGGGACTCCCGTCCGTCGCCCAGATGCAGGAGGCCGGTGACTGGACGTGGCAGGACCTGTTCACGGCGGCGGCGCAGATCCATGCCGTGACCGGTAAGCAGGGCCTGCTGGTCAAGAACTTCGACTACCAGGCCTGGCACCAGCTGCGGCAGATCTGGCAGGGCTGGGACGCGTACGCGTGGTCGGCTGACGGCAAGGAATGCCAGTTCACGTCACCGGAGATGGTCTCGGCGTTCGAGGCTATTCACGACGCGATCTTCGTCGGGCAGGCGATGCCCGGGCCGGGCACCACCGCCGACTTCGCCGCCGGCGATGTGGCGTTCCAGGTGGCGCAGATCTCGCAGGCGGCACCGCTGGCGAATGTCTCCTTCCCGTGGAGCATCACCCACCTGCCCACGGGTCCGGCCGGTGAGTACGCCATCGTCGGCCAGGCCGGCATGGGCGTTCTCGCCAGCGGCGAGCACGTGGCGGCCGCCACCGACTTCCTGGCCTTCCTCACCGCCCCGGAGAACGCGGCGAAGCTCGCCCAGTTCTTCCCACCGCCACGTCAGTCGCTGCTGACGGCCGAGACACTCGCGGCGGCGAACCCACTGATCAAGAAGGAGCAGCTCCAGGACGCGGTGGTGAGCCAGGTTCCGTTGGCCGCACGACCGCTGGTGCACACCGGTTGGGCTGAGATCCAGCAGACGGCGCGGGCCGCGCTCGACGCGATGTGGGTCCCGGACGCCGATGTCGAGCAGGTACTCGATGCGACGTGCCAGGCGATCGACCCGCTGCTCGAGCAATGACGACCCGCACATCGACCGAGCCGCCGGCCCGCGCTTCTGCGCGTGCAGGCGGCCGCCCCGCAGGCGGTCGCCGCCGGGAACGGCGGCTCGACGCGGCCTTCGGGTACGCGCTCATCGCGCCCCAACTGCTTGGCGTCGTGCTCTTCGTCTTCGTGCCGCTCGGCCTGCTGTTCTACTTCAGCCTCCACGAGTGGCGGGTTCTCGCCGGGTCCCTGGATTTCGTAGGGGCGGCCAACTACGAGCGGTTGCTGAACGATCCTTTGCTGCCGGGCGTTCTCCTCACCACCGCCGTGTTTTCGGTCATCCTCGTCGCCGCCAACATCGTGCTGGCGATGGTGCTAGCCGTCCTGCTCAACCGGCGGTTCCGCGGGCTGACCGCCTTCCGCGCTGTCTTCTTCTCACCCGTCGTCGTCTCGCTGGTCGCGTGGACGATCGTCTGGGGCTTCCTCCTGCGAGACAACGGCACGATCAACGGGTACCTGCAACTGTTCGGCATTGACGGGCCGAACTGGCTCCGCGAAGGCCCCAGCGCGCTGGCCAGCGTGATCGTGGTGCAGCTGTTCAAGACCGTCGGTCTGAACATGGTGCTCTTCCTCGCTGCGCTGCAGGGTGTTCCGTCCGAGCTGGTCGAGGCGGCCCGGGTCGACGGGGCGGGACCGGTGCGCACGTTCTTCAAGGTCGTGCTTCCCCTCATCTCGCCGACGGTGCTGCTCGCTTTGATCGTGACGGCCGTGGGATCGCTGCAGGTCTTCGCGCAGATCGACGTCCTCACTCAGGGAGGGCCGGGGCACTCGACCACGGTGCTCGCATACTACATCTACGAGCAGGCATTTCTCTTCAACAAGTTCGGCTACGGGTCCGCGCTGTCGCTGGTGCTCTTTCTCGTGGTCCTCATCCTGACGGTGATCCAATGGCGTCTTCGCACCCGGTGGGTGTTCTATGAGCAGTGAGCGCGTGGGATCCGGCCGTCGACGAGGCCCGCGTCGGTTCCGCTGGCCGGTGCTCGTGTTGGTGGTCGTGCTCGCGGTCATGGCACTGCCGTTCGCCTTCCCCACGATCTGGATGGTCACGGCGTCGTTCAAACCGGCGGCGGAGATCTTCGTCTATCCGCCGACACTTCTGCCACGAGCGCCGACCGGGGCCGGCTACGTGCAGGCCTTCGTCGACCAGCCGTTCGCCCGGCAGTACTTCAACAGCCTCTACATCGCCGCGGTTGTCACGCTGGGCAGCATGACCGTCGCGTCGCTCGCGGGGTACGCCTTCGCCCGCGTGCGCTTTCCGGGTTCGAACGTAATGTTTGTGGCCGTCGTCGCCGGACTACTGGTGCCGTCGGAAGTGACGATCGTGCCGATCTTCCAGATGTTCAACGCCGTCGGGATGAACAACACGCACTGGCCGCTCATCCTGGTCTCGACGTTCGGCGCGCCCTGCGTGATCTGCACCTTCATCATGCGGCAGTTCTTCATCGCCTTGCCAGCCGAGCTGGAGGAGGCTGGGAGACTGGACGGCGTGAGCCGGTTCGGCTTCTGGTGGCGAGTGGCGCTGCCGCTGGCCCGGGCACCGCTGGGCGCGGTGGCGATCTTCGCCTTCCTGCACGCGTGGAACATGTACCTTGAGCCGACGGTGTTCCTGTCGTCGCCGGAGCTCTTCACCCTGCCCCAGGCGCTCACCCGGTTCGTCGATGTGCTGGGCAGCCCCACCTGGCACGTGCAGCTCGCGGCGGCGACCATGACGGCGGTGCCTGTGCTGCTCGTCTTCCTTGCGGCGCAACGGCAGTTCGTCGAGGGACTCGCTCACTCCGGTTTGAAGGGCTGACGACAACAGTATGGATGGACGAATCAAGGCTGCGCGTGCGCACCACGACGTCGTGGTCGTGGGGGGTGGACCGGCAGGGATCGCGGCGGCCGTGGCGGCGGCACGGCAGGGCGTCTCGGTCGCGCTGCTCGAACGCTTCGGCGCGCTCGGCGGCAACCTTACCTCCGGCCTCGTGGGTCCATGTATGACGTCCTTCGATGCCGATGGATCCACGCAGGTGATTACCGGCATCTTCGACGAGTTCGTCCGGCGGATGGAGGCGATGGGGGGTGCCATCCACCCGTCACGCACGCACGCCGGTGACGCCTACGCAGGTTTCATCGTCTATGGTCATGACAAAGTGACCCCCTTTGAACCAGAGGCGGCGAAGTTCGCCGCGACGGACCTCTGTCGAGAGGCCGGGGTCGAGGTCAGCCTGCAGACGGCCGCCGCCGACGCCGAGCTGACCGGTGATCGTGTGACGGGCGTGATCGCGGCCGAGAAGGGCGGGATTCACGCCTGGCCGGCATCGGTCGTTATCGACGCGTCCGGCGACGGTGATGTCGCCGCCGCCGCCGGCGCGCGGATGCTGCATGGTCGCTCGTCGGACGGCCGCACGCAGCCAGCCACCCTCTTCTTCCGAGTCGCCGGCGTCGACGACGATGCCGTGGAACAGTACGTCGCCGACCACCTCGACGATCACCGGCCATTCGCGTCGATCGTCGCGCGGGCGCGCGCCGAGGGAAGGTTCCCCGCCCCGCGGCGGGGCGTCGGCCTGTACAAGACGCTGCGGCCCGGCGTCTGGCGCATCAACACCACGAGAGTGCTCGACGTCGATGGAACGGATTCGAAATCGCTGACGGCGGCGACGATCGCCGGTCTGGACCAGGCCCGCGCGCTGCTCGAGTTCTTCCGCAGCGATCTGCCGGGATTCGAGAACGCCGAGCTGTTCGACACCGCCGCGACGCTCGGTGTGCGCGAGACCCGGCGGCTGGCCGGGGTCGAGACCCTGACGGTCGACGACATGAGGCGACCCCCCGATAGTCGAGCCATCGCCTACTGCGGCTACCCGGTGGACATCCACGATCCCACGGGCGATGGCGGAGGAGTGCTCGAGGACGGGCTGCTCGCGACCGTGTACGGGATCCCCTACGGCGCCCTGGTTCCGGAGCGGATCGACGGCCTGCTCGTCGCCGGGCGCTGCCTTTCGGCCACGCACGAGGCGCTGGCCGCCGTCCGCGTCATGCCCCCGGCGTTCGCGACCGGCGAGGCCGCGGGCATCGCCGCCGCGATCGCGGTGCGGGCGGGGATCCCGCCGCGCGAGGTGAGCGCCGCGGAACTGCGTAGCGCGCTGGCGGCGGCGGGTGCCTACATCCACGACACGACGACCGACACTACGACCATGAGGAGAACTGCATGACTCTCGTGCCCCGTGACTATAGAGGGTTCAACTACTCGGGATCCTGGGGAACGAGCGCGCTGGATCTCTGGCAGCACCATGACCACGGTTTGATGGCGGTGGAGATCGCGCGCGGAAAAGGATACTTCCCTGGCTGGAACGTGGCCCGATGGTGGCTCTCACACGAGTCTTATCAGCGCAAGCCCGCGCGGTTCCTCGCGAACTTCGAAGCAGGCCTGAACATCTTCGCCGACCACGGCATTGCGGTGATGCCGGTGCTCTTCAATCGATGGCGCGACCCGACCTGCGACTTCGGGGGAGTCCCGCTCGAGCACATCGTGCCCTGGTTCACCAACCAGGGCAACGCGCCGGACCTCTTCCAGGACGACGACCTCGCGAGCCGCGACGTCACCCGGGTGCAGCTACTGTTCAGTGACTATCTGCGCGCCGTGGTCGGCGAGCACCTCGACGACCCGCGGATCGCGGCGTGGGACATCTGCAACGAGCCCTTCTCCGGGCCCTATCTCCACGACGACTCCTCAGAGGTGCGCGCCGCGGAGGTGCGCTGGCTGGACTGGTGCTATCGCGCGATCAAACGCCTCGGGGCAGCGCAGCCTCTCACGGTCGGGAACCGGCAGTACGTGAAGGCGGTGCAGCTCACCGAGCACATCAGCGACTTCTTGACCTTCCATCCCTACTACGTAGGATCGCTGACGGATCGCGAGAACCAGGCCCGGTGGGAGGATCGGCTCGACCAGATCATGGCGATCGGGCGAGCGGCCGGCAAGGAGGTGGCGGCGACCGAGACGATCTGGGGAGCGCTCGACGACGCGGCACATGTCGCGCTCGCGGAGTACACGCTCGGCGAGCTGCGCAAGCGCGATCTCGGATTCATCGTGCACGCGCTGCACCACAGCCTCGTCGCCGACCTCCACTTCCCGGAGTATGGGCCGGTCGGTCCGCCTGAGTGCCTGCACTTCATCAACGCCGATGGCTCTCTGCGCGCGGGCCACGAGATCTTCAACCGGTTCGTGTGAAGCGGCTACTGTTCCCGGTCGCCGCCGACTATGGCGTCGACGTGTAGGCCGCGATCGCGGCGGCCGCCGAGGCGTGTGGCGCGATGAGCAGCTTGCCGGTTGTTGCCGTTGATTGAGCTAAATACTCAATTGCCTCGCCGTACTGGTCGATGCCGTACGTGCTCGTCACGAGGACACCGGGACGGACCGTTCCGGCGGCGACGCTCCGGACGACCTCGGGCCAGACGTTCGGACTGCCGAGCGAGCCCACGATCTCCTGGTCCTGGACAACAAGGTCGTCGATCGGGATCGGGAGGCTCGTCTGGCCACTGAGCCCGACGAGCACGGCGCGGCCGCCCGTGTCCAGGCGCCGAATGGCCTCCGCGACCCCGTGGGGCGTGCCGGCGGCCTCGACGACATAGCGGAAGCGCTCGCTGTCCCCGGGCGGCCGGCACCCGAGGGCCTCGACGCGGGCCCGTCGTTCGGGGCGGCGTTCGGCTACGGCGACCTTCAGTCCGAAGACTCCGGCGAGCAGCGCGGCGGCGAGGTAACCCAATGTGCCGGCTCCGACGACGAGTACCGTTTCGCCGGGTCGGGGGTTCAGGCGGAGGATGGCGCGGTAGGCGACGGCGGTTGGCTCGATCAGCGCGGCGTCGTCGAGGGGTACCGGTGTGGGCACCACATGCGCCGCCCCGGCGGGGAAGCTGATGAACTGCGACATTGCGCCAGGCCGTCTCATGATTCCGGTTTCGGTCCGGCTCGGGCACTGGTGGTAGTCGCCCCGGATGCACACCTCGCAGGAACTGCAGCCGATGCTGCACTCGCCGACCACGTGGTCTCCGACGGCGAAGCCCGGTGTGTCCGGTCCCGCATCGATGACGACGGCGACCCACTCATGCCCGGGGACGAGCGGACGGGTAGCCCGGCCGTTGCGCAGATAGACCATGGAGCCGTCGAGCAGCTCAAGGTCGGTGGCGCAGATTCCCACCCGCAGTGGCGCCAGGAGGAGCTCACCGTTCTTGCGCCCGGGTATCGGCGCTTCAGAGATCTCGAATGTCTCGGGTGCTGTGATGACAACCTGGCGCATGAGGCGGCCGGACGTCATCGGGCCGCCCCGTCCGGACGATCGAACAGATCCTCCGGATGCTGACGGATCCGCTCGAGGTGTTGCCGCGTCGCCTCGCGGGCGGCCTCCGCGTCGCGATCGCGAATGGCGTCCAGGATGGCCTGGTGCTCGGCGATCGACACCTGCAGCTTGACCACATACGCAGACGGAACCCGGTACGACTCCCGTAGACACTCGTTGATCGGCTCGACCAGCAGCGACATGATCGCATTGCCGCTGGCACCGCCGAGAAGCAGGTGAAAGTTCAGGTCGTCGCGGAGACCGGCCTCGTAGTCGTCACGGTGCCGTTCGGCGGCGTCGATCGAAGCCTGCAGCATCGCGAGGTCGTGATCGGTCCGGTGCTGTGCGGCCAGGCCCGCAATGCACGTCTCGACGAGGACGCGCAGGTCCATCAGCTGGTCGAACGCATCCGGCGTGGCCTTGAGCAGCAGTGCATAGTGCCGCGCGATGGGCGTCGTCGATGGGCGGGTCACGGTCATGCCCCGACCGGGCCGGATGTCGACGAGTCCTCGCTGCTCGAGGATGCGGGCCGCCTCCCGGATGACGGTCCGGCTGACGTCGTGGCGCTCCGTCAGCTGGGACTCTGTGGGGAGCTGGGCTCCAGGCTCCAGGCGCGTCGCAAGGATCTCGGCCTGGATCTGGTCGGCGACTAGTTCGGGGAGCCGTCCGGGTCGGGCGGTCGCTGCCATGACACTCCTATCACGCGCGTCGGAACTCCTCTATTATATGATGATCCGATCAAGCATCCCGGGGCAGGGGCCATGAGTAACATGCGGCATGTCGTGGTGACAGACCACCCGTCCGACGACGTCCATCAGGAGCGCGCCGTAGCGGCCAGGTTCGGCGTCCCAATCACGGTGAACGACTGCTCCACGGAGGCCGAAACGGTCGCAGCGACGCGCGGCGCTTCGGCTCTGCTGGTGAACCTGGCACCCATCACGGCTGCGGTCATCGAAGGGCTCGCCCCGGGCGCATCGGTCATCCGGTACGGCATCGGCTACGACAACATCGATGTCACCGCCGCCCGGGCCCGCGGTATCCGGGTCGCCAACATCCCCGACTACGGCGCTGAAACGGTAGCCGACCACGCACTCGCCCTCATGCTCGCGCTGGTACGGCGCCTGCCCGCCTACGACGCAGCACTCCGGAGCGGTTGGTGGTCCGGCGCTGGCGCCTTCGGGCCGGTGCGAGGGCTCCGCCGAACCACCGTAGGTCTGATCGGGACGGGCCGAATCGGACTGGCCTTCGCCCAGAGACTCCGCCCACTCGGTGTCAGGATCATCGCCCACGACCCGTACGTCAGTCGCCTTGCCCTGTCCGCACACGAGATCGAGAATCTCCCATTTATTGACGTTATCGAGGCGGCGGACGTCGTCTCGCTCCATCTGCCGCTCACCGCCCAGACCCACGGCCTGCTGGGGGCCAGCGAGCTGGCTCGCATGCGCGCGGGCGCGCTCCTGATCAACACATCGCGTGGTCCGTTGGTCGACGAGCGGGCGCTCGCCGAGGCCCTGCAGACCGGCAACCTCGGCGGGGCAGGGCTGGACGTATTTGCGACCGAGCCCCTCGAGCCAACGTCGCCGCTGCCCGAGCTGCCCAACGTGATCCTGACCCCGCACATCGGCTACTACAGTGACGAGTCGATTGATCGGCTTCATGAGCTTGCCGCAGCGGAGCTCGAACGGGCTCTCGCTGGGCTCCAGCTCGTCGGCCAGGTTGCTTAAGCAGACCGAGGCGTCGTCTCGGTCGGCACTTGTAGGTCAAGGCGTCACGCACTGCGGCTCGCGGCTTCGAGCAGTTCGAGGATGTGGCGGTAGGGCTGCCCAGTGGCACGGGTGAGAGCGATCTCGCAGGTGCGGTTGACCGATGCGTGGGCCTGGTAGCCCGCGGCGACGACCTCGGCGGCCTCACGGCTCGTGGCTGAGGCGGTCAGCGCCGGGTGCAGCAGTCCGCGGTCTCCGGCGAAGGCGCAGCAGCCGGAGTCGACCGGCACGTCCACCTGCTTGGCAACAGCGGCAGCCACCCGAGCTGCCGCGCCGTCGATCCCGAGTCGCGCAGACGAACAGGTCGGGTGCAGCACGAGGCGGCTGATCGGCCTCTCCACCCGGATTCGGGGCAGCACCTGCTCATCCACAAAGGTGACCGCATCGACAACCCTGATGCGAGCGTCGACAGAGGCAAGCATGCCAATAAATCCATCGGTGCAGGAGGCGGCGTCACACACCACGGGTAGGCGGCCACCGTCGGTGGCTCTCCAGAGCCGGCCGACGACCCGACGTCGCATCGTCTCGTACCCCGCGGTGTGGCCCTTCGACGACCACGGGGTACCGCAGCATAGTCCGGCCACACCATCGGGGATGCGAAGCCGAACCCCGCCACGCTGGCTCAGCGCAAGCACGGCTTCCTGAACGCCCACACCTCCGAGGGCTGGCCCGAAGATGGAACCGATGCACGCGGGCAGGTAGACGGCGGCCGGGTCATCGGCGGGCCGCGGACGGCGCGGGCGGCCACCGCGGGGTAGGTCTGCCTGCCAGAGCGGCACGCGTTCGGGCCCGAGGAGCGCCCGGCCGAGCGCAGTCGTGCGGGTGACGATCGGGGCCGGGAGGTGCTTCGCGATGGTGAGCGCGCCACTGCCAAGGCGCGTGGCCGGACCCCATACGCGCGCGGCCATGTTCCAGACCGTTCGACTGAGCCCGCCCCGCCGTTGCCCGCGCAGGCGCTTGATGAGCTGACCTGTGTCGATATGTACCGGGCAGGCGACCTGGCACATCCCGTCCGCGGCACACGTGTCGGTCCCGTCGTACCGGTACTGCCGGCGCAGCTCGCGCGCGAGCGCGGCATCCCCGGCCTCCTCGGCCCGAGCCAGTTCGCGGCGCACCACGATGCGCTGCCGTGGGGTGAGTGTGAGGTCCTTGGACGGGCAGGCCGGCTCGCAGTAGCCGCACTCGACGCAGCGGTCCACCTCTGCCTCGACCGGCGGGCTCGATTTCAGGTCGGTCACATGCGCGTCGGGATCCTCGTTGAGCAGCACTCCTGGGTTCAGCACGCGATGCGGGTCGAACAACTGCTTGACGTGTTGCATGACCTCATACAGCTCGTCACCGTACTGGCGTCGCACGTAAGGCGCCATGACCCGGCCGGTTCCGTGCTCGGCCTTGAGGGTTCCCTGCTGGGCGAGCACGAGATCGACCATCGCCTCGGTGAAGGCGCGGTAGCGCCTGGTCGTCCCGCCTGGGTCGAAGTTCTCGTTGAGCATGAAGTGGAGGTTGCCGTCTTTGGCGTGACCGAAGATCACGCTGCCGTGGTAGTCGAACTGGTCGAACAACTCGACCAGCCCGTGGCAGGTCGGCAGCAGGTTCGCCACCGGCACCGCGATGTCCTCGAGCAGAGCGGTGGTCCCCGCGGGCCGGTCGCCGGCCACGGTCGCGTATAAACCTTTGCGAATATGCCACAGGGCCGCTCTCGTCGCCGCGCTGGTGGCGAACTCCGTCGCCGTATCGAAGCCGAGCTCGGTCATGGTCGCCTCGGCGCGGGCAAGTCGTGCGCTCAGTGTCTCCGCGTCGGCCTCCTGGTACTCGACCAGCAGGGCCGTGTGGCGTTCCACATCGAGGGCGAGCAGCTTGGCATCGGCGACGGGGGCGCGCTGCGCAACCCGCAGCGAAGTGGCATCCAGCAGCTCGACTACCGCCGGGTCGGTGGCAACGAGCGCCGGCAGTGCCGCTGTCGCGTCGGCGAGCGTGGGGAAGATCAGGAAACCGGTCGCGACCGCGGGCCGGATCGGGACGGTGCGCAGCGTGGCCTCAGCGACGAACGCGAGTGTGCCCTCGCTACCCACCACGAGGTGCAGCAGCATGTCGACCGGCCGGTCATAGTCGACAAGGGTATTGAGCCCATAACCCATCGTGTTCTTAATAGAGAACAGCCGCTCCAGCGTCTCGATCGACTCCGCCTTGGCCCGAATCCGATCACGTAGGCTGCTCAGCCCTCGCCACAGCCGGGGCTCCAGCGCTCGCAACACTCCGTCGGCGTCGGCGGCTCCGGTGTCGAGGATGGTGCCGCTGGGCAGCACGAGCACGGCGGACTCGATCGTGTGGTAGACGTTCTGCGCGGTGCCACACGCCATGCCGGACGAGTTGTTGGCGATGGCGCCGCCGATGGTGCACGCCACCTCGCTCGCCGGATCAGGCCCCAGCTTTCGGCCGTACCGCAGCAGCCTCGCGTTCACCTGCCGGATCGTCGCGCCCGGTTGCACCCGGACCCGTGCTCCGTCGTCGAGAACCTCGATGTGCCGGAAGTTTCGCCGGACATCGACCAGAATCCCCCCAGTCGATGCCTGGCCGGACAGGCTCGTGCCGGCGGATCGGAACGTCAAGGCGAGGCCCAGCCGGTGGCTCGCCCGCAACAGGGTGGCGACCTGCTCCGCGCTGGTCGGCGCGACCACCGCCTCGGGGATGATGAGGTAGTGCGAGGCGTCGTGCGCGAAGGCGAACCGATCGATCGTGCGGGCCCGCACACCGTGGGGAACCAGCTCCTCGAGCGCAGCCAGGGTTGCGGTCATCTGGGGCCGATGACGGTCTGCCGCTGCGACCCGAGTCCCTCGATGCCCAGTTCCATCACGTCGCCCGGCTGAAGCCAGACTGGCGGCTGGTGGCCCATGCCGACGCCCGGCGGCGTGCCGGTGTTGATGAGGTCGCCCGGCTCGAGCACGAGGAACTGGCTGATATAGGAGACGAGGTGAGCCGGGCTGAAGATCATGGTTGACGTCGATCCGGACTGCCGGCGCACGCCGTTGACATCGAGCCACATCTTCAGGTTGCGCACCTGGGGAATCTCGTCCGGCGTGACCAGCCACGGTCCCGCCGGGTTGAAGGTCTCGGCTGACTTGCCCTTGACCCACTGACCGCCGCGCTCCATCTGGAACGCTCGCTCGCTGACGTCGTTGACCACCAGGTATCCCGCGATCGCCGCCAGCGCCTCCGACTCCGACTGTAGGTACGATGCCCGCCGGCCTATCACGATGCCCAGCTCGACCTCCCAGTCCGGCTTTGTGTAGCCGCGTGGCAGTCGCACGTCGTCGTTGGGTCCGATAAGTGTGTTGGGCGCCTTGTTGAACAGGATCGGTTCGGCGGGGATGTCCTGCCCGGTCTCGCGGGCGTGGTCGATGTAGTTGAGCCCGACGCAGACGATCTGATGGGGTCGGGCGATAGGAGGACCGAGCCGCTGCCCGCCGACTGGTGACATCTCACCCGCCGCCGTCCGCGCGGCCGCGACCTCGGCGAGACCGTCGAGCCCAGCGTCCGAGCCGAAGAACATCTCGCCGAAGTCGTGAACGACGTCCGACACATCGACGTAGTGCTCATCATCGACGAGGACCGCTGGCCTCTCGCGGCCGGGTTCGCCGATCCGAAGGAGTCGCATGTCGTTGCCCTTCAATCTAATCCGAGGGGGAAGGACGGCCGCCATGGCTGCGTGGGACGCCCGATCACCCCGACGTCGGCGGCGAAGAGCCGACCGCCGTTCGGTCCGGGCGAGCGACCTTCATACCTGAGGCTCGCGGTCGTGATCAACAGCGAGCTGAGCTGCGTGCCGACAAACGACGAGCTCGACGTGAACGGCGCGTCTACCTCAACGATGCGGTGCAGGTCGCCGTCCGGCGAGTAGCACCGTACCTGCCCGGCCCCCCAGACGGCGATCCATAGATTCCCCTCTGAGTCTGCGGTCATGCCGTCCGGCAGCCCGTCCGGGATCGTGAAGGCGACCCGGCGCGGCCCCACGTCGATGCCGTCCACGTCGTAGTCCCGCACCCAGACAGTACGTCGCAAGGTATCGATCGAATAGAACAGCGACCCATCGGGTGACCAGGCGAGGCCGTTGGACAGGCTGAGGTCATCGTCGAGAACACGAACCCTACCGTCGTGTTCGACTCGGACCAGCCGCTCGTGCCCGAACCTGCCATCGAGAGCAAACGTTCCGACCAGGTACCGTCCGCCTGGATCCGTGCCGCCGTCATTGAGCCGGCTGCCGACTCCCGACGGAACGATCGCCAAAGACCCGACGACGTCGGAGGCTCGATCGATCCGCATGAGCGCTGTTGCTCCCGCCACCAACAGTCCACCGTCGCGGGCATGGACAGCGGCACCGGCTGTCCCCGGAGCCTGGGCGACCAACCGCTCGCCAACGAGTTGACCGTCGTAGCGGGCCTCGTAGACTCTGCCCAGCTCGATGTCTACCCATCGGACGAGTTGGGCTTCGGCGTCCCAGGTCGGCCCCTCGGCCAAGACATGGGTGGTGCTCGCTGGCAGGACCTGAGCGCGCGTCACGGTCACCACGCGATACCCGATTCGTCAACACAAGCACAGAGATGTGCGGAGTGGGCGGACGAGCAGTTCATCCATGTACCTTCTGTTTTCAGACTCGCAGTGACGTCATGCCACCATCGACGCCGAGAATGGCGCCGGTGATCGCGCCCGCCGCTGGTGACGCCAGGTAGGCGATGGCCCCAGCCACCTCGTCGGCCGATACCAGGCGGCCCATCGGCTGGCGAGCCGCGAGCGCAGCCGCGGCAACGTCCGGCTCCGGCGCTGTCGCAAGGAGCCTCGCCACCCACGGCGTGTCGGCCGTACCCGGCGCAACGGCGTTGACCCTGATGCCCTCGGCGACGTGATCGGCCGCCATCGCCAACGTCAACGCCGCAACCGCACCCTTGCTCGCACTGTAGAGCGCCCGCGAGCGCACGCCAACGAACGCCACAGCAGAGCACGTGTTGACGATGGCGGGATGCGCCGACCGTCGAAGCTGCGGCAGCGCCGCCGCGGTCACTCGCACAAGCCCGACCACGTTCACGTCGAGGACACGGTGCCACTCGTCGACCCCGTTGGCGGCAACGTCGCCGGCAGCGCCGACAGCAGCGTTATTGACCAGAACATCGATGCCTCCATGGTCGGCGACGATCTCGGCGACCGCCTGACCGACGCTGCCGGAGTCGGTGACATCGCAACGATGTGCCGACACCCCTTCCGGGGTGCCCTCGACAACCCGATCCAGGATCGAGACCCGTGCACCCCGCTCAACCATCAGCCGTGCCGTTGCCGCCCCGATTCCGCTCGCGCCCCCGGTGATGACGGCAACGAGACCTGACAACTCGCCCATGTGATTAGTAGTATCATCATCTGAAGCATCCAGGCAAGGTCATCGGGCCCGATGGACGGCGCGGATGTCGACGAGCTCCGACTTCGCCGTGGTCGGCCTGCACGCATTCGGCCTCAGGGAGGAGCACGGCCACCGCAGCCCAGCCGCCGTACGCACAACTTCATCACCGGCCAAGCAGCCGCGCTCGATGTCGGCGACGTGATCAGCCTCGCCGGAGGCTGGCGCGTCTCGTACATTGACTGCTATGACATCGCCGCCTGCGCGGCCGAACGTTGACAAGACCAGACCCGCCTAGCGGCGTGCACCTACTGACCGGCCCGGAGGCGCTGACCAATGCGCAGATCGCGCCGAAACTCGCCGCGACCCTGTACCGGCCGGTACGGTCCGTCGAACTGACCGCCGAGCAGTTGCTGGCCCGGCTGACCGCCAGTGCCCGCCCGACGGGTTCGCCACCGTCGTAGTTGCCCTGTGCAACGACGTTGCCACCGGTCGCTCGCCGGACCGTAGGTTACGGCATACGAACCGCTTCACGACTGTGTTGGCGTCCCAGTTCGCGGCGCCGATTGTTCAGGAGCGGCAGGCGGACCCGGCGGCTAAGGCGGCTCGGAGGAAGGCAGCCGTGGCGGCGAAGAGGGCGGCGTCGGGTGCGGATGTGCGGCCGTATCGACGGATGCCTGCGGCGGAACACGTGCTGGAGGTCTACCGCCGGGCCGGCTCCGTCGCCGCGGTCGCTCAGCATTTTGGCGTGCCCCGGTACACCGTGGACGGCTGGGCGCGGCGGCTACGTGCTCAGGGATACGCGATTGGCCGGTGAAGCCGTTATGGGTGAAATCTCCTGTAGCGCTTGAGGCCCAGGCGTGCGGCACCCGGTGGTGGCGGCCGCGGTCGGCGGTCTGGTGACGGCGGTACGCGACGGTGTGAGCGGTGTGCTCGTCGACGTCATTGGGCAGGTCAGCTCTTCCTACCAACGCTGCCAGGAACGCACGTTGCGGTCGCCGAAGTCCCAATTTGAACCGACTGCCTCTTCTTTCAAATCAGCCCGGCGGGGTCTTTCAATGGTTGTTATAACCTGGCTTTGAGCTGCGCAAACGCCCATGATCGCACGGAAGTCTATGTCATTTGGCTGTCGATGGTTGGCGTGGTTTCCGGGGGTAAACGAGGGGTGGGTCAGCTTCTTTGGCGATCTCGGGGATGGGCGTGCCGCAGTCGCGCAGTGCCTGGGCGAAGACGAGCGTGTCGTCGTCGACCACCTTGGGTCGGCCGCCGTGGTTGTCCCGCGCGGCCCGCGATCCGCTGGCCTTCGCGGGTCTTTCGCGGATGTAGTCGCGCGGTCGAGTTGGGCGGCCATGGCGCAGACGGCGAAGATCCTGGAGCCCACGCCGGTCGGGTCGTAGACGCCGGTCGGCTGGCCCGTGAGAAGTTCGAGTTCGATCCCAGCCCTGTCAGCTGCTGGCAGCGAAGGCGCGACGGGAGGTGCGTCAGCTCGCGGGGCCGGCGATGCCGACGTGCGCCGCCAGCTGGCCGGCCTGCCAGCGCAATGGTCGACCATGGCACAGCGGCCCCGGTCGCTCGGGTTGAGCACTACCGACCACGCCTGTCATCAAGAGTCAGGCGGCTTCCCGCGTTCTGTCTACCGTCTCTACGACGCCGAGCAAGAGCTCCTGTAGATCGGGGGGAAGCTCGCACGGGGGCTATTCGGGCCCAGCGCTGTCGGCGGCAGTTGAGAGCCGCCGGTCAGGCAGCAGCGAGCAGGGCTGCCTCTTTGTCCGAGTAAGCTCCGGTCGGCGGAATCTTGAGGCGGGTTTTCCGCGTGCACCGCCCGGGCACTGGACGATTGTCAAGGATGTGCACTGATGCTGGGCGAGTACAGGCAGGTCGAGCAGGCACCTTTCGGGCCGAAAGAGCGGCAGGTCCACCGTCTGCTCGGCCTGCTGGGTCGTGGCCCAGCCGCCCAGTATGCCGACGCGATCCGCATACTTCGTGGGGTGTCGCCGCTGGAGACCAGCTCTCATGTGGTCGCGCACATGGCCCGCGAGATCGAATCGGCAGTACGTAAGATCCTCGCCGAGCTCATCCCAAGGGCGGAATGGGCCAAGTTGGAGGCGACGAAAAAGCAAGGACAGAGAGACCCGAGTATGTCGCTGGTCGTCGATGCGATCTGGTCGGCTTTGGGTCTGGATGGCGGTGATCCGGTTCGGGAGATGTGGAAGTCGGGCCGTTGGCATAAGGCTGCCCACCGTCGTGGGCTGCTTCCGCCTCGCCCGGCCGACAACGAGCTGGTCGACCGTTGGAACAACCTCGGAGCAGTGTTGTGGAAGGTACTCGGCGGCTATGAGGCGATGTTCGTGCGAGCGTTGCCTGCGATCGATGAGTTGGCCGTCGCGGACCCGGTCACCAAGGACCATGTGTCCCGCCTGATGAACCAGGTCCCGAACAGCGTGCCGGCGTTGAGTCGTTTCTTTGAGCGGGCCACGCCGGCCTGGTTCGAACCACTTCGCGAGGCGGGGTACTTCGCGTCGCCACAGCGGCTGCAAGCCGACCCGGATGGCGCCATCAGCTACCAGCCGTGGCCGCCCGGACGTTACCTCACTCGGATCGCGAGGGATCGGAGCCGTTCTCAGGCAGTCATCGACGTGGTCCTCGCGTTGGACACCGACAACCCGGAAGCCGCCGAAACGGTGGCCGATGTCGCCTTGGCGGTACCCGCAGCGATGGCCGCTCGACTAGCTTTCAAGATCGCATTGCTGCTGCGGTCGTCGGTGCAGTGGCGGCTTCCGTCGAAGGCGGTCAAGCTCCTGCCCGTCCTCGTCGCTGGCGGACAGTCTGAAGCCGCCGCGGCGCTCTTGGCCGCGCTGCTGCCGGCGCCGACCCGCCGGGGACGGCGCAGCGGGCACCTTCCTCGGGATGTCGTTACACACCTCTTCCCCGAGTTGGGCATGCCCGGGGTCGCCGCGATTGCTGGCAGGCTGGCGGAGCAGCCGGAGAACCCCCTCGACGATCTGGCTCAATCAGAGGTGTGGTGGCCGGTCATCGATTCATCTGACGTGCTGGATGCACGCGACCAGCTGGTGACCACGCTGCGCGACGCCGCGTTGTCCGTCGCAGCTGACAGCGGAGCAGCCGATGTGGTACGGGTGCTTAAGGCACATCCGGACAGCGTCTTTCATCGCTTGGCCTTGCATGTGCTCCTACGTTTCCCTGAGCCGACGCTCGTCGCCACGGCGCTGGTCGACGCTGAGGCTTTCCACGACATCGAGCGCTTTGTCGAGTACGGGGAGTTGCTGCGAGCACACTTCGCTGAACTTTCCCGCGCGGACCAGAACCTTCTCCTGGACTTTGTCGATCAAGGGCCGCAGCACACGAACGACCCGGCCGCCGTGGAGCGTTGGAGGCACCGCCAGTTTGCCCGGTTCGGGGATGCCTTGCCTCAGCGATACCAGGCCGAACGGGCCGCGCTGGTTAAGAATCTCGGCGAACCTGGCGCCACCTTCAATCGGGCAGGGACCGGCGAACGGTCGGACCTGCTCGCGCTATCCAGTGCGCCGCTGCCCGCATTGGACACGATGAGCGATGATGACCTCATCGCCTATCTGGCGGCTTGGGTGCCAACTGGCAAGTGGGAAGACCCGAATATCGACGACGCGCAACGGGAGATCGCTGCGGCGGCGGAGCGAGACCCTCGCCGCTTCGCTGCCCTGGCACCACGATTCATCACCCTCGACACCGTCTACGCCGCCAGTCTTTTCGCAGGGCTACGCCAAGCGATTGCCGTGCCCGCGGAGCCGGATGGAGACGCTACACCCCGATTCGATTGGCAGCCGGTGCTGGAATTCGGCGCATCCGTCATGTCCGAACCGCGTCGGCTTCCCGATCGACCTGGGTACCGCGATAGCCACCGGGATACCTTCTGGGCCTGGGCTCGGCGAAACCTCGCCGGGCTGCTCGCCGTTGGCGTGCAGCGCGAGCTGCCGGAGGCGCTCCTCGACCAGGCCCTCGAACTGATCATCCAGCTCTTCCACGAACCGGATCCGATCATCCGTGACGACGGATCCGGCGAGGACTCACATCCTGCCAGCGACGTCCGCCACGAGGCATTCGGCGCCCTGTTGCGGTACGCCGTCCGCCGACACGATCCGGCAGCGCCCGCGCTGCCCCAGGCCGTCCGTCAGGTACTCGACCAGCATCTCGACCCTGATGTCGACCCCAGTCCCTCGATCCGTGCCTTCTACGGTGGAAATGTCAACCTTCTAGCCAGGCTAGACGCAAGCTGGACTCACCAACGCATCCGGCAGATCTTCATCCACACCACCGAGCCAGGTATCGCTTCGGCAGCCTGGAACGCCTATCTGCGATCCTCAGGCCCCGCCGAGGTGACAGCTCACCTTCTACGCGCGTTGTACGAGCAACACCTCACCACGGTCACCGAGTCGCAGGAAGTCAATACCGATCCCGACCGCCCGGAAGACCGCCTCATACAGCACCTCGCGATTCTCTACCAGCACGGCGCCATGCCACTGGACTCCGCGCCCTTCGCGACATTCCTCGACCACGCTGCGCTGCCCATGCGTGCCCGCCTGATCGAGGTTATCGGCGAACAACTGCCAATGCATCAGCGCATCGAGCGGGCCCAAGCTGGCCGGCTACAGGCGCTCTGGACCAGACAGTTCGACATTGCCCGACGAGCCGGAGGCGACCTGGCCGAGATCGCCGGCTTCGGCCTATGGTTCAGCTCCGGAGCCCTTCCAGACGAGTGGGCGCTGCGACAGCTCAACTACGCGCTCGCCGCCGGAGCCACCCTCACATCCTGCTACGACATCGCCGTACGGCTAGCGGCCCTTCCACCAGAGTGCCTACCCCAAGCCGTCGCCGCCATGGCACTGCTGATCGACGCTCCCGACGAACCCTGGTTCATCACCGGCGCCACCGACGAAATCGCTGCGGTACTCCAAAACGGCCTACACTCCGCCAACCCGAGCACCCAACAGCTCGCGAGCCACACCGCCAGCAGACTCGTCGCCCGCGGCCACGCCAGCTTCACCGAACTCTAACCCGATGGGCTGGCGCCGATCACCACCCACAAACCCAGCTCCCCGGCAAGCGCCGCGGTCCGCTCGATCTGCTCGCGTACCTGCACCCAGTCGACGTTTCCAGCCGGACAGAGCCTGCTTGGCCTGCGGCGACCCCGGGTACGCGGAGATGGCCCCCTCCGGGAAATGGACCAGCTGCACGCGCTGCTCATGCGCTTGCCGCATCAGCGTGCGCACCGCCGAACCGTTCGCGGGCCGCGTCGCAACTGACCGGGCTCTGCGCGGCAGCGATCCGAATAGTCCTGTCCATGGAAGGCCGCGCTAGGCATGGGTGGTGAACGCGTGGCGGACTTCGGTCGGATGCTGGGTCCACCAGTGCAGCAGCGCCTCCCCGGACAGAAACAGTTCGTCGCAGCCGTGGTCGTTGCGGTCGTAGTGGAAGACCAAGTGCCTCGTTGACTGAACTAGGCTGGCGTGTTTTCCCTGCTCATTGCCCATATGATCTTTGTGGTGCTAGCTTCTGCCGGTGATCGGGGAGGCGGCGAGCGACCGCGACTTGGCGACCTTGGTGGTTCCGCAGTGGGGGCGGCTCGACGATGCCGGTGATGCCGCGGAGCCGTACCGGTTGCTCGACGACGGTAACGAGGCGATCGAGGCGGTCACTGTCTACTTTCGGGAGTTGCTGGCGTCTGGGTGCGCGACGACGACGCTGCGCTCGTACGGAATGGATCTGCTGCGATGGTTCCGCTTCCTTGTCGCCGTCGACGCCTGCTGGGATCGAGCCGGCCGCGTCGAGGCGCGTGACTTCATGATCTGGCTGCGGGTGGCGGACAAGCCGAAGCGGACGCACTGGCGGCGTCAGCGCGATCCGGAAACGGCCCGGGCAGCACTGTCGTCAGTAGCGTCTGCTGGCGGATCGGTGCTCGCGCCAGGGGCGCCGAATCCGGTCACGGGCAAGCCGAACCTGGGCCGGGGGTACTCGGCGGCGACGCGGGCTCACGCCGAGACGGTGCTGCGGGCGTTCTACGACTTCCATTTGGAGCGCGGTACCGGACCGATCGTGAACCCGTTCCCGCTGGAGCGGGCTCGACGGGGCAGTCGGGCGAACGCGCACCACAACCCGCTCCAGCCGTTCAAGGCAGAACGCAAGGGCCGCTACCGCCCGCGTGTTCAGTCGCGAGTGCCGCGGCGCATTCCCGACGATCTGTTCAACGCGCTGTTCGCTGTGCTGACCTCGCATCGGGATCGCGCGTTGTTGGCGTTTTGGGTCTCGACGGGGGTCAGGGCGCAGGAGCTCCTCGACGCCCGTCGCCGCGACGCGGACCCGGGTCAGCAGCTCATTTCGGTGGTGCGCAAGGGCAGCCGCGTCGTGCAGCGGCTGCCGGCCTCGGCGGATGCGTTCGTATGGTTGCGGCTCTATCAGGAGCAGCTGTGGCGTAGCGGCGTGCCGCGGGATGCCGGCTCATGGCTGTGGTGGACGCTGCGGCGGCCGTGGCGTCGGTTGACCTACCCAGCGGCCAGGGCAATGTTCGGGCGAGCCAACAGCCTGCTCGGGGCAAACTGGACGCTGCACGACGTGAGGCATACCGCGGCGTACCGCATGGCCCGAGATCCGCAGCTGCCACTCACCGATGTGCAATGGGTGCTTGGGCACGCCTCGCTGAGCACGACGCAGATCTACACAGTTGCGTCGCAGGAAGAGGTGATCGCCGACGTGCTGGCCCACCATACCCGCCGGGCGAGCACGCCGGCGGTCCCGGCGCCTGCTGCGCCGGGTTACGACCCGGCCAGCCTCAACGTACTGTTTGGCAATCTGCCGTGACCGCTGCATTTGCTGCTGAACGGGCGCCCACCCCGGATGCGTCGGACATCGAGGCCACCGTGGCGGCGGAGGAGTTGCTGCGGCGGTTCCCGCCGCGCCCGGACGAGGGCTGCTGGCCCCGGTCGATGCTGAGCACGGACGAGGTTCTCGCCCTGCTGGACAGCCCTGGGTTTCGTGCTCCCACGCCGCAGCTGCGACGCAACCGTAGACGTGGGACAGTTCTGCTCCTACGGTGGTTGGCGACATTTCCTGGCGACTCGTGGCAGGAGCGCTGGCATGCCAGCGGCGTCGAGGCGCATGACGGCAAGCGCTGGGAGACGGCGCCCGTGGACTGGCTTGCTGGGCAAGGTGTCCGGTCGAGCGGAAACGAGGCACTGCTCGGGTCCGGGCTGCTGATGCTGATCTGCGCCGATGCGCTGCGGCCGAGCATGGCGTGGATGTACAGCCGGCATCTGCACCAGCTCACCCGAGCGATGCAGGCGCACCGCGATCCCGTCGCTCTGGCGCGGCTGCGGGACGCGTTCACCGCGCGGAAGGTCCGCGCCGATCTGGTCGGGCGATGCCTGCTGAAGATCGCCGTCATCATGGCGCGTAAGGGCGGCGGCGTCGCGGACATTACCGTCGGGGACTGCGTCGAGGCCGCGGACGCCCACGATGAGGCGCAACGACACGGGCAGGGCTCGTCGCTGGTCTACGAGGTGCTGCGCTCACTGGGCCAGTTCCCGACCGACGCACCCGCCCACATCCGCGCCTTCCGGTCCGCGAAGGGGCAGCGAAGCGTCGAGCAACTCGTGGATCGGTACAACATCGCCTGCCGCCCGGTACGGGATCTGCTGGTGGCCTACCTGAAGGAACGCCAGCCCAGGCTGGACTACACCTCCCTGGAGGCGCTGGCACGCACGCTCGCCGGCCCGTTCTTCTGGCAAGGCTTGGAACTGCACCACCCAGGCATCAGCTCCCTGCGCCTGGCCCCAGAGCTCGTCGAAGCGTGGAAGCAAAGAGCCGCGACGAAGCTGCGCCGGATCCAACAGCACGACGGAACCTGTGTGGAACTCCAACAGCCGCGGGCCAACTCCAAAGCGCTCCTGCTGTTGGTCCGGGCGTTCTATCTGGATATCGCCCAGTGGGCCGTTGAGGACCCGGCCCGGTGGGGGCAATGGGCGGCGCCGTGCCCAGTCGGTGACGCCGACGTCGACCGGCGCAAAGACAAACGGCACCGCAAGTCGCGCACCGACCAGCGCACCCGGGAACGACTGCCCGCCCTGCCGCTGCTGGTCCAGCACGTTGCCGAGCAGCGGCGGCGCGCGGCGGCGCGGCTGCAAGCGCTGCTGTCCACGCCGCCGGGCGAGGTGTTCAGCGTCGAGGGCGAAACGCTACGCCGGGTCAAGCTGTCCCAGCGCACCGACGGCGTCTGGGCGCAGGACTACACCGCAGGCGCGAAGCGCCGCAACCTCGCCTTCGAGGAGCACCAAGCCTTCTGGGGCTGGGCGCTGGTGGAGGTGTTGCGCCACACCGGCATCCGCATCGAGGAACTGACCGAGTTGACCCACCACAGCATCACCCAGTACCGGCTGCCGACCACCGGCGAACTGGTGCCGCTGCTGCAGATCGCCCCATCCAAGACCGACGAAGAACGTCTGCTACCAATTGACTGAACTACCTGGAGCGTTTTCCCAGGTCAGTGACCGTTTTCTGGCTGTGTCGTTGGTCCTTCCGTGGATGGGATGCACGAGCCGTCGCGGGACTTGGCGGTCATGGTTGTGCCTCGAGTTGGCTACCTCGCCGAGACCGGTGACGTGTGCGATCCGTACCGGCTCGTTGATGGTGATGGAGCCGGGGTGGAGGCGGTCACCGTGTACTTCCGAGATCTGCAGGCGGCCGGCCGCTCGACAGCGACGTTGCGTTCCTACGGACTGGACCTGTTGCGCTGGTTCAGATTTCTGTGGGCTGTCGACGTCCCGTGGAGCCGGGCGACTCGGGTGGAGGCACGGAACTTCTGCCGCTGGATGCTGGTAGCTGGCAAGCCGCTCCGATCGCACTGGCGTCATCAGGGCGCGTCGCCGGTAGCACAGTCTACTGTGGAGTCTTATGCGCCGTCGGTGCGGGCGCACTGTGAGACCGTGCTGCGTTGCTTCTACGAATTCCACCTCGAAGCCGGTAGCGGGCCGATCATCAACCCGTTCCCGCTGGACCGGGCGCGGCGACGCGGCAGGTCGCATGCCCATCACAACCCGATGGAGCCGTTCCGCAGCGAGCGCAGCGGGCTCTACCGGCCGCGGGTGCCATCCCGGGTGCCGCGCAGCGTCTCGGACGACGAGTTCAATGAGATCTTCGCCAAGCTACCCTCCCACCGTGACCGGGCGTTGGTCGCCTTCTACGTCTCGACCGGTGCCCGGGCCTCGGAGTTATTGTCGGCCACGTTGGCCGGTGTCGACCCCGGCCGTCAGCTGATCACGGTGGTGCGCAAGGGAACCCGCGAACTACAGCAACTGCCGGCCTCCACGGACGCGTTCGTGTGGTTGCGGCTCTACCAGGTGGAGATGGAGGGCTTGATTCCCAAGGGGCGGCGGCAGCCACTGTGGTGGACGCTGCGCCGACCGGTGCGGCCGCTGACCTACCACGCCGCGCACCGGATGTTCGAGCGGGCCGGCCAGGCCGTGGGAAGCGCAGCGACGCTGCACTCGTTGCGGCACACCGCCGCCTACCGGATGGCCGAGGATCCCGCGCTGCCGCTCACCGACGTTCAGTTCGTCCTCGGGCATGCCCTGTTGAGTACTACGCAGATCTACCTGACTCCCCGCAAGGAGGAGGTGATCCGCCGGGTCTTGGCCCATCACGCCGAGCAGACGCGGCAGGCTGCCCAGCGGACGCGTCCGGCTCCTGCGCCCGGCTATCGGCCGGAGACGCTGGACGTGCTGTTCGGGAGCCGGACCACATGACCACGATGGCCGCGTTTCCCGGCATTGCGTCTCGTCCGTCCAAGGCCCAACGTGAGTCCGCCCGCACCGGGTTCCCACCGCGTCCCGTGGCGACGGACTGGCCGCAGACCCGGCAGGAACGCGATGCGGTATGGCAGCGGCTCACCAGCGGGGCGTTCGTCCTGAGCAACCCCAACAGCCAGGAACGGCGGGTGCGTGGGCTGGGCTGGCTGCTGGAGTGGTTGGCAGACCAGCCCGGTCAGACCTGGCAGCAACGCTGGATGGCCAGCGGCGCTGACCCTCTGGGCGGCGAGTGGCGGCAGGCGCCGATCGCCTGGCAGCGGGCGCGTGGCCGCGAGTCGCGATGGCTATGGCATGAACTGTCGGGTGCGCTGGTCGTCGCGATCTGCGGCGACCTGGTCCGTCCCTCGCTGAGCTGCCTGGTCGCCGGAGCGGCCGGCAAAGGCTCGCTGACCCGCAACCTGGCCCGCCACCGTGACCCGCAGGGCTTCGCACGCCTGCGCCAGTTGTGCGACGCCGACCCCCACGTATCCGACACTGCGGCAAGCCTCACCCTGCGGCGCAGTGCCGAGATCATCGCCGCGAAAGGTGGCCTACTGGCGGACATCACCGTCGGCGACGCGCTGGAGTTGATGGACCACGAGGCCGAGACGTTCACCTGCCCAACCCGCGATCACAAAGTCTTCTACCGCATGCTGCGCGAGATGGGGAACTTCGGAATCGAGGCGCCGCAACGGTTGCGGGCGTTCCGCACCGCGGGCCAACTCACCCCGGCCGAACTCGTCGACCGCTACCAGCTGCAATGCCGCCCAATCCGTGACCTGCTTGTGGACTACCTGTCCGAACGCCAGCCCGCCCTGGACTACACCAGCCTGAAGAACCTCGCCTACTACCTGGCACAACGGTTCTGGGCCGATCTCGAACAGCATCACCCCGGGATCGAGAGCCTGCGCCTGCCGCCAGACGTCACGGAGGCGTGGAAGCAACGCCAGCGCACCAAACCCCAGGTAATCACCACGGCCACGGGTGAGAAGGCCGTCACCACGGCCGAACGCGTCGGCTACCGGCAATGTCTGACCCCGGTTCGAGCCTTCTACCTGGATTTGTCACAGTGGGCCATCGAGGATCCAGCCCGATGGGCGCAGTGGGCAGCCCCCTGCCCGGTCAGCCAGGAGGAGATCAGCACACGCAAGTTCCAGCGTCAACGCAAGGCACGCATGGACGCGCGGACTCGGGAACGGCTGCCGGTCCTGCCGGTGCTGGTGCGCACTGTCGACCAGCGGCGCAAGACCGCCGCCGAACTCCTGCTGGCCGCCAGCCAGACCGCGCCTGGCCAGCCATTCACCGCTGCCGGTCAGACGCTGACCCGCTCGATGACCAGGACCGCCGAGAAGGTTTGGGCCAACGACCCGGAAACCGGCAAACGCCGCGACCTCGGCCACGAGGAGGACCACGCGTTCTGGGCCTGGGCCGCCGTTGAAGTCCTTCGGCTCACCGGATGCCGTGTCGAGGAGCTGCTGGAGATCAGCCATCACAGCCTGATCCAGTACCGCCTGCCCACCACCGGCGAGATCGTGCCGCTGCTGCAGATCGTCCCGTCGAAGACCGACGAGGAGAGACTCCTGGTCGTCTCCCCGGAGTTGGCGGACGTGTTGTCCACCGTCATCCGCCGCGTCCGCGAGCCAGACGGAACCGTTCCGCGCGTGCCCGTCTACGACCGCTACCAATGCGTGTGGCGCCCACCGTCGCCGGTCCTATTCCAGCGACGGTTCTCCAGCGAAATCCGAGCGATCAGCGACAGCTCGCTGCGGACCATGCTCAACTCCGCCCTAATCCACACCGGTCTGACGGACCCCACAAGCGGGAAGCCCTTGCACTACTCGCCCCACGACTTCCGGAGAATCTTCATCACCGACGCCGTCATGAGCGGCCTACCACCGCACATCGCCCAAGTCATCGCGGGTCACCGAGACATCAACGTCACCCTCGGATACAAAGCCGTCTACCCCGACGAGGCCATCCAAGCCCACCTGGCCTTCCTCGCCCGAAGGCGGGCCCTACGTCCGGGCGAGGAGTACCGCGTGCCCACCGACAAGGAATGGGAGGAATTCCTCGGCCACTTCGAACTCAGGAAGGTCGCCACCGGCACCTGCGGGCGCGCCTTCGGGACGCCCTGCGTCCACGAGCACAGCTGCCTACGGTGCAGCATGCATTGGCCCGATCCCGCCCAACGCACACGCATCGCCGAGATCCGCGACAACCTGCTGGCCCGCATCGCCGAGGCCGAGCATGAAGGCTGGCTCGGCGAGGTCGAGGGCCTCAAAGTCAGCCTCGCCGGAGCCGAGGACAAGCTCGCCCAGCTCGACCGCAGGTCCCGCAACGGCGCTACCGTCGAGCTCGGTTTGCCCACCGTCAGAGACGAGCAACGTTGAACGGCACAGAACGCGACGAACCGAGCCGAGACCTCAACGCCTGGACCATCGAAGACCTCGAAGCCCATGCCGCCGCCGAACACGGCCACGAGCTGGAACGAGTACGCGTCGCAGCCCAGGCCGGAGCCTACCGGCCAGGCCAACCGCGCCAGGCCCGCCTACGCTGGGCCAAGCTGTCACTGCACGCGAACGAGCGGCTGCACGGCGACGAACCGCGGGATCGGGCCCGATGCTCGCCCACAACTTCGCGCTCCGCACCTGGATCATCGAGCACCTCGGCCCCGACACCGATCCGGACTGGGATCCTGAATCCCTCGCCGCCGACACCCTCGCAGCGCTCACCCTCGATCCCACCCAGCTCGCACGATATCCGCAGGCTGGCGCGACCTCCCGATCGAGCAGATCGGCGAGCTACGCCGACACAAAACCATGACAGCCCACTTGGACAGACTGGTCGACATCCTGCAGCCCGGACCGACCAAGGACCGACTCGTCGCCTGGACAGAGGTGCGCAAACTGCTGCCGTGAGCCATCGCCCCGCCAGCGGGCTACGGGACTCAGTCGCAAGATCGTAAGTTCAGAGAATACTGGTCGACCCCGAACTGGCCGATGTGCTCAGCGCCATCGTCACCCGGGTCAGACAGGCCGACGGCAGCATCCCCAGCATCGCGGCCTACGACTACACGGAGAAGGTGTGGAACCCGCCAATGCCGCTACTGTTCCAGCGCACCTTCGCCGGACAGCAGCGCCCGATCTCGCCGGCGGCTTGTCGCGCCCTGCTCACCGCAGCCATCGCCGCGTCCGGCCTGACCGACGTCGACGGCGAAGCGTTGCGGTATCAGCCCCACGACTTTCGAAGGATCTTTGTCACCGACGCCGTCATGAACGGCCTGCCCCCGCATATTGCCCAGATCATCTGCGGACACAGGAACATCAACACCACCATCGGCTACAAAAACCCTCGGGAATTGCGTCAGACGGGTGAATTTCTGCGCTTGGCCTGCTGAGTAGGGGTTCTGAATGTGTCCCCCGAAGCGGTGGTTTATGCCGTCTGACCAGTATCTCGTGGCGGTCGAGCCCGTTGGATGCATGATGCCGCTGTCAAACGGGTGCGGCTGGTTGGCGCGGAGGGTGGCGTGGGACGAGGTGGTCTGGCTGGTGCGGCGCAGCTTCAGCTCGTCTCCGGCGTGGTGCAGTTGCGGCCCGAGGACGCCATGGTCGACGCGATGTTGAAGGGCTGGCGGGCGCAGCAGGCGGCCCGGGGGTTGCGGGAGGACACGATCACGCCGCGGGAGCGGTTGGTGCGCCGGTTTCTGGAGTTCACGAACGAGTATCCGTGGAACTGGGCTCCGTCGCATGTGGACGAATGGACGCAGTCGCTGACGAGTGAGAGTCACCTTGCGCCCTCGACGATCCGTGGCTACCAGACGGACCTGCGGCTGTTCAGCGAGTACCTCACCGACGGCCGGTATGGGTGGGCGGTGGAGTGCGAGAAGGCGTTCGGCACGTTCCCGGTGGCGATCTGCCACGAGTGGAACACCATCGCCCACCTCAACGAATACGAAGGCAGGCCCGAGGCCCGGCCGATGACCCGGGAAGAGTTGCAGCTCTTCCTCGACTTCGCCGACGAGCAGGTAGAACGAGCCGTCAGCAGCAAACGCAAGGGCGCGCTGGCCGCCTACCGCGACGCCACCCTGTTCAAAGTCATCTACGGCTGGGGGCTGCGCCGCACCGAGACGTCGAAGCTGGATCTGGTCGACTTCGGCCGCAATCCGGCAGCGCCGGAGTTCGGCCGGTACGGCATGCTCCACGTCCGCTACGGCAAAGCGGTGCGTGGCCAGCCGCCGCGGCGGCGCAACATCGCGGCGGTAATGGGCTGGGCGGTAGAGGCGCTCGCCGACTACGTGGAGAACATCCGCCCGCGGTTCGGCTGCGAGGACCACCCGGCGTTGTGGGTGACCGAGCGCGGTGGACGGGTGAAGCCGGCCGAGATCAACGCCCGTTTCGTTTCCTACCGTGATGCGCTTGGCCTGCCCAAAGAGCTGTCGCCCCACTCGCTGCGCCACTCCTACGTGACGCACCTGACCGAAGACGGCGTTGATCGCCGGTTCATCCAAGAGCAGGTCGGCCATCGCTGCGACACCTCGACGGCGATCTACACCCATGTCAGCGGGGACTTCATGAACACCGCACTGCGCAAGGCGCTGACCCCGGCTTTCACCGGGACGGGCTGAGCTGGAAGGGATGCGGCGATGACACCCAAACTCGACTACCGGTGGCACCTGCGGCAGGTGATGGCGGCCAAGGGGATGTTCTCCACCACCGACTTGATCCCGCTGCTGGCACAGCGCGACATCGACCTGTCGTCCAGCCAGGTCTATCGGCTCGTCGTCGACCGGCCCGAACGCCTCAGCCTCAAGATCTTGATGGCGTTGCTGGACATCCTCGAATGCACGATGGAGGACCTCATCGAGCCGGTCGCCGTCGCCGCACCGGCTCGCCGGAAGAAGGCCGCCGGTGGAGAGGAAGCCGGGGTCGGCGACCTGCGACCGAAGCGAGCTCGCATCGCCCCGGTCAACGGCTGACCCGTGCCCGTCTTCGCCTCGTTGGTGCTCGCCGACCCGCTCGGCGTCATCGTCGGCCTTGTCACCGGCATCGACCCCTCGCTGGACACCGCGACCGTTCAGAAGATCGCCGAGACGACCGCCGCGGGCCGAGCCAAGCGACGCAAGCTCGCGCAGGCCCTGCTCGACAAGCCGTCGCTGCTGGTCGACGGCCGCTCGCCGGCGCCGCGAGCGGCCGGTGACCTGCTCATCGCGCTGCGCCGGGCCGGTTCCACCGCCGTGTCGGCACCGGTCTGCACGAAGTGCGGCAAACAGCTGCGCACCCTGCAACGGCGCGGCGAAGACTGGTACTGCGGTGTCTGCGGCCCGATTCGAGAGTCCTGCGTCGGCTGCGGCAAGGTCCGACGCGTGCACTCCCGCGACCGGGCCGGCCAGCCCTGCTGCGTTGCCTGCCGACCCGACGGCCAGGACGCGACCGACACGGTGGTCGGCATCGTCGCCGGCATCGACCCCGCTCTGGCGGCCGACGTGGTCGCCTCCGCGGTCATCGTCGCGGTGAGCCAACCCGGGCAACGCCAGCAACTCGCCTGGGCGCTGCAGGACCGACCCGACCTGTTGACCGGCGCCGGCGCCGAAGCCCCCGTTCCGTCGGTGCTGCGCCTCATCGACCTGCTCTGCGACGCGGGTTCCACGAAGGTCGTCCGGCCGCCCTGCCCACACTGCGGACGCGTGCTCACCCTGGTCAAACCCCGCGACGGGCTGCGCCTTTGCCGCAACTGCGTCGCCAAATCCCGAGCCGAGACCTGCGCCGGCTGCGGAGTCGTCCGGGAAGCCGCCACCCGCGGTGAACACGGCGAACCACTGTGTCCGAACTGCCTGATCACCGACCCCGCCAACCAAGAGATCTGTCTCGACTGCGGCCGCCGCCGGCCCGTGAGCATCCGCACCCCAGACGGGCCGATCTGCCCCTCCTGCCGGACCGAGCCCGTGTTGACCTGCGCCATCTGCACACGCGTCGCACCCTGCGCGATCAACCAAGCAACCGGTGAACCGTGGTGCAAGGCATGTCGACAGCGGTGGGCGCGGTGCAGCCGTTGCGACCAGGTCCGCGCAGTGCGCGGCGGTATCCGAACCCAGCCGCTCTGCGCCACCTGCACCCGACCCGAACCAGGCTTCTGGCGCAGCTGCCCAGGCTGCGGTCTGGAAGGCCAGTTCGGCAGCGGACCCTGCACCCGCTGCAACATCGACGCCCGCCTGCGCGAGCTCCTCGACGACGGCACCGGCAGCGTCCGGGCCGAGCTGACGTCGCTGCACCACAACCTGCTGCACGCCGAACAGCCCGACACCGTGTTGTCCTGGCTGGCCAAGAATTCCGGCGCCGCCATCCTGCGCGAGCTCGCCGCCGCCGACCGCGCGCTCACCCACGAAGCACTCGACGAACTGCCGGACACCAAGCCGCTCAAACACCTGCGCGCGATCCTCGTCGCCACCGGCGCGCTTCCCGTCCGCGACGAACACATGGCCCGCCTGGAGCAGGCGGTTGCCCGCGCTATCGGTCAGCGCGACAACCCCGACGAGCAGCACCTCCTGCGCCGTTACGCGATTTGGCACATGCTGCGTCGCCTGCGCAGCCGCAACCGGGGCGCCGAGACGACTTCGATCCAGGCCGCGAACCTGATGCGGCACCTGCGAGGTGCCCTGCAACTGCTCGACTGGCTCACCGCCCACCAACTCACCCTGCAGACGGCCCGCCAGGGCGATCTCGATAGATGGCTGACCAGCGACGGACCCAAGCACCACCGCGAGGTTGGGCACTTCATCCGCTGGGCCAAAACCCAGAAGCTCACCAACCTCGAGCTTCCCGCCATCAGGTGGGCAGGTCCCCAGGAGGCCATCGACACCGAAGCCCGCTGGGAGCAGGCCCGTCGGCTGCTGCACGACGACACACTCAAGCCCGAAGACCGAGTCGCCGGCCTGTTCGTCCTGCTCTACGCCCAGTGGCCCGCAGCCATCTGCCGACTCACCATCGACCACGTCACCACCGACGACCAGACAGTCCAGCTGCTCCTCGGCGACGAGCCCGTCGAGCTGCCCGAACCTCTCGCCGGCCTCGTCCTGCAACTGGTCGCCACCCGCCGAGGGCACGCCCGGCTCGGCGACCGAGGCACCTCCCAATGGCTGTTCCCCGGAGGCGAACCCGCGCGACACGTCAGCTCCTACCGCCTCACCGAGCGGCTCCGCCACCTCGGGCTGCGGACCGGACAAGCCCGATCCGCAGCGCTGTTCCAACTCAGCACCGAGCTCCCAGCAGCGTTGCTCGCCCGGATGCTCGGCATCCACATCAGCGTCGCGGTCAACTGGCAACGGGCCTCGGCCGCAGACTGGGCAGCCTACGCGGCAGACGTCAGCCGCCGGTGAAGATAGGCATTCAGACAGTTCCAATATCCGACGTCGCCAGAGGCCGTCTACCCTGCTGAGGCCATCGAAGCACACCGCGCGTTCATCGCCAGACGACGGGCGACCCGACCCAGCGAAGAATACCGGACCCCGACCTCAGCCGAATGGGACTCCTTCCTGGCCCACTTCGAGCAGCGCAAGGTTTCTGTCGGAACCTGCGCGAGAGCCTTCGGCACACCATGTATTCATGAACACGCATGCGTTCGGTGTTCGCTGCTGCGGGCAGGGCCCGAGCAACGGCCCCGCCTGATCGAGATACGCGACAACCTTCTGGCCCGCATCGCCGAGGCCGAACGGGAAGGCTGGCTAGGTGAAGTCGAGGGTCTGCGCATCAGTCTCGCCGGAGCGCAGGACAAGCTGATCCAGATCGACTCGGAGATCACCCGGCGCGCCGGCACGGTGTATCTGGGTCTGCCGTCCTTCGCGGTATAGGTAGTCCGGATCCAAAGGTCAAGCCTCATCTGTTGATTCTTCGGCGGACCTTGGTCCAATAGCGGCGGAGACGTCCGCTAATTCCTCGTGCGAGAGACGTGCTAGCAGTGGTACCGCAACTTCCGCTAGCTCAATGACGTAATACATGGCGTTGCTGTTACCCGCTGCCGTTCCTTCTCGAAGGTTGCAGCGCACGGTCTTCCCGGAACTGCCCACCCTCGCAATTGCCTCAACGACGCTGGCTCCCTGTATTGCAGATTCCACCGCGATTAAGGTTTGATCAGCGGAAACATCCGGACGTTCTTCTGAACCGTATGAGATCGTAGAGTCTCCATTGGACATCTTAACTTCGCTGATCATAACCGAAGCCATGTCGGCTCTAGTTTTCAGTTCCGTAGTGGTCACAAGCGGCACCGAAAGTGAACTGTCAGGAAGTTCCCTAACGTACCTCGGTGCGAAGTGAATTCGTCGAGCGCTTGTCCGCATCGTCAACGTACCGTTGACTACTTCCCATCTTGGGGAATCGACGCTGGCGGACGCATTGATAACTCGGCAAGCTTTAGCTGTTAGGCGGTACGCGCAGCCCGCCAGAAGGCGTTGTAGGTTATCGCTCGGCGGAAAGTCGCCAAGCTCGCACAGACGCTCTGTTCTAAGTCCACGACCAATCCTATCCCAGAAACCTGGGTCGGGCAGATCTGGAAGCTCAAGGATAAATCGGAGGTTTGCAGCGTCGAGGATTGCGGTTGTCCCGGTAGCCGCGGGAAACTGCGAGGGTGAAGCTCCCGAGCCGATCCACACAGCGTGAAGCAGTCTGTTAAGTTGGGATGCTCGATCCGAGTCAAGAGCAGTTTCGGCGGCCTGCACTGCAATGCTTGTCAGTTCGTAGTCGGCATGTTGTGCACCCGCGAAGCCAGCTCCCACCTCCTCACTTATTCGCGTTGCCCGATCGGAAGAAATGAGTCCTCTTCCTCCTTGCAGAAGTGCATGTGACAACAAAGAAACAACGGGTGCAGTGTCGGTCTGCCGATCCAACGCCTCGAGACCGTACGGATCAGTGATCAGAGTCCGCTGCTCGCTACTCTGCTGTTCTAGGTCCGCACTAGTGTTGTCATCAACCTCGATCGGAACGAGCGGCATCAAGATAGGTCGCTCAGAGGCGAGCATATCAAGGTCCTGGAGCAGGTCCCACGCACGGTACGAAGTGCGCAGGAATACGCTCCTGGATTCCGTCTCGCCAGGCCAGGAAAGAATGAGATCAGGTACGAACGTGTGGTTAAAATGATCGGTTACAGCTACCTTCACGCGCTCGTCTGCCGCGTGAATATTTTCGACAACGGCATTTTTGATAGCCGAAATTCGCGACCTCGGATCCTCGTCAGAGGCTAAGTATCTGATGACGTCAGCAAACTGGCTCACATCAGACCCCTCTCGATACGGCGCTGCACAAGAAAACCACGTTCCTCATCGTCAATGAGAAGCCGCTCCTGCTTGTCGGACAGGACGACGAGCCAGAGCCGTTCCTGCAACTCCTCAATGACGCCCATCTCCAGCTTTGATCGCACCTCGTCAGCATCGGTAGTTCCAAACAGTCGGTTCCCATTCGCGACGCATCCATCGAGGATGGAATCAGTCGAACACAGCTTCTGCCAACCCCTTGCGCGAAATGGATTCCATGTTATGAACATGAACTGATTGATAAATTGAGAAAAGTCTCTGTAAACCAGGTAACATTGCGCCAAGAACTTGTCGAAGTGCTCGCCTTGGTCCGAGTCACTTGAGTAGTTCTTCGCTTCGGCAACAAAGTTATGATGATCGAACTCGCCGCCGTACAGGATGCCGCCCAGGTCGAAGGAGAACTCGTTTTGGCCAGCGTGAGGCCAGAAGAAGGTCAAGCGGCTGGCTGGAACGTCATCCTTATTGGTCCACGAACTCCTGGTCCTGGTTGTTGCGTCAAGGTAGCGCTTGGCGCGCTGTGCGCCATCTTCACCCTTGTGGTGCAGCGCCTCTCCTCGTCGCTGTCGCCTCCCAGTCATGCGGTGAGACTACCGTCCGAGGCGGAATGATCACTATCGGGCACCTGACGTGCACGGCACTCGATGACTAGTCGTACGGGGCCTGATGCCGAACACATGGGTGCAGCGGCTGGAGAGGCTCGATCCCGTGACCAGGTGTGCACCTCTCGCACAGGCTTGCCGAGTCCCGTCCTGGCAGGTGGGTGAGGTGGCTAGCCGGTGACAACCAGAGCCAGCAACGATTCCCGGTCACGGGACCGATTGCGAGCCCTATGGATGCTCCTGGGCTCGCAATCTACCCTGCTCACAAAGAACGCCTGGTCGATCTTGGCCGTGCGGAACCGCTGCGACAGAAAGGTCAGCGGTTGTTCGAAAAGTGAGCGGCGTACACCACCCAGAACGTACTCATTTCAGCTACTTGTTTTAATTTGACCTACGACCTGAGCCCGGCCAGGCTGGGTCGGGGTGGCTGGCGGGTTGCTCTCATTTGCGGCTGTCCACGGCTCATGGTGTGTGACTCTCATCTGGCATGCGCCCGCCGGTCGCCGCGGCAGGGGTGGCTCAAGAGCCGGGTTTCCTTCCGCCAAGCGAACGAGGATCGCCGTGGCGGGCAGCCTGACTTGGGGAATCGGTGAGCACGCCTCTGTTGAGCCGCCACGGCCGGGCGCGCCGGCCAGCAGCGGCACGCTCTTGAAGAGCCAGCCCGAGGGCGGCAAGGGGTATGCGAGCCACTGCCGACCGACGCCCTGACGCTACGGGCTGCAGACCCGCGCATCTGTCCCCATTAGACAAGTCAGGGGGTTGCCAGATGTGTATGCCGCGAGGGTGGTTGCGGCCGTCGTCAGCTTGCTCGCAGTGACGGACTTTCGGTCGATTGCCGTGTGACCTCCACCTGGGCGCCCCTGCTTAGCTCCAGTCGTACCGGCCAGGTCGTGGGGTGCTCAGCGGGGCGTTGCCCGCAGAACATCCTCAACCTTGGCGAGGTCGTTCATCACCACGACCAACGCCTGCTGCCGGTCCCGGGCGTACGTCCTCAAGGGATCGGCCAGCAACGATTCGCCGGTGACCAGTTCGTCGAACGGGTAGATCGAGGTCGCCGAGTAACAGACCCACGCCCGCACCATCGCAACCAGATCGTCCGGCCGGGCGTCGTTGTGCTCGTCGCGATACCCGGCGGCAAGAAGACGCAGGCCGCGCTGCCATTGCTCGCCCCGCAACACGGTCCGGGGATCGCATCCGATTCGTGAGATTTCCCAGGCCACCGGCCGGGCACGCGGCGGCCGGAAGTCGATCACCGCTGCCACCCGGTCGTGGTGGAACAGGACGTTGGGTGCCGCGAAGTCCCCGTGCAGGATCTGGCACGTCAGCGGCGGCAATCCGGCCAGGATCTCGGTGATTCGTGGCATCAGCGCGAGACGCCAGCGAAGCACGTCGGTGGCCCATGTCTGGAAATCGTCGCCGTCTGGTTTGTGTGACAGCGCTGCGAGGATCTTGTTGATCTTGCCGATCGACCGGTCGACATCACACAAAGCCGACGCCGGCTCCACGGTGCACTGCGCCGCCGGATGCTCGGCCAGAACTCGATGGAGGCGACCCAACGATCGGCCGACTGCGGCCATCTGACGCTCGGTCAGCCCAGACTCCCCGGCCGGTTCACCCCGGACGAATTCCCAGACCGAGAAACGAGTCTGGTCGCTGTGATGGATCAGCGACCCGTCCAGCGACCGGATCACCGCGGCGGTGGGCACACCGCCTGCGGCGGCGAATTGTGACAGCTCCATAGCCGCCCGCTCGGTATCCAGGTCTGTGCCGGGCTGGTACACCTTCACGAAGATCTGGCGACCGCCGGCGCGCCCGGTGTAGTTCACGGTCGCCGTTCCGCTCAGCAAGCGTTGCAGTGCCGCGTCGGGCCAGCCGTAGGCTACTGCCAGCGCTTTGACGACGGACTCGATCCCACTCACGAACATGCCCTCATGATCAATTTTCTAGTTCGGAGAAGCCAGAAGTCGGACATGCGCTTCCACCACAGGCGGTGGACGCCATCGGCGAGGTCCGCGTCGTCTATGCGAATGATGGTGCGGTAGCCGGCGACGAATGCGCAGACCCGTTCCAGATCCAGCCCGTTGGCGGTGGCGAACTGGATTGTGGCGGTGCGGGCGATCTCTTCGGCGAATGGGCGGACGCGGATGCGGTCCCAGTCGATGACCGCGCCGATGGTCGGGCCGGTCCAGATAATGTTGCGGTGTTGCAGGTCTCCGTGCGTCCACCCATACGGCCCCTTGGGCAGGTTGTCGGTTGGCCGGGAGTGGGCGTGTTTGTCGATGAGCGCGATGCGCTGGTCGAGCAGGTCGATCACGGTGGTGTCGAACGAGCCGCCGGCGGCATGCGCCGCGGTTTGGAACCGGCGCGCTTCGGCGATGGCTTGCTCTGGTTGCACGGTGCGGGCGGTGGGCGCGCCGGTGATGGCTGGTAGTCCGATTGACGGGTCGAGCTGGTTGAGCCGTTGGTGGAGCTTTCCGATCGTGGCGCCGAGATCCTGGGCCTGGGTGCGGGTCAGGTCAGGCCCGTTGGGGTGTTCGCCGTCGAGCCAAGGCAACAGGCAGTAAGCGCGGGTGCCGACTTCGATGACGGGGTCGCTGTCGCGGGTGAGTAGCGGTGGGCAGACCGGTACCCCGCCTTCGTGGAGAGCGGTCAGGACGCGCAGGTTCCGGCGGGCTGTGGTTACGGGGATGTCCAGGAGTTGTTTGAGCGCGTACCGACCGTTGGTGGTGATGATCTGCCAGTTGCGGTTCATCAGGCCGTGCGTCAGGTACACCACCGAGTCGACGTGATCGAGTTGGAATGCGTCGCGGACGCGGTCCAGGTCGTGGTCGGGCAGCTGGGGCTCGCGGTTGGTCACGTCATGCTCCAAAGTCGGCGGGAACGGGCTGGGCCGGCGGGGTGAGGGTGTTGATGCGGGCCAGGAGCAGGTGGGCGCCGTGTCGGCTGTCGTCGAACATGTCCAGCCCGTTCAGTTCGTTGGGGGCGAACCAGCCGAAAGGTAGCTCGGCGGGTTCGGGTGGCTCGTGCTGCGTGGTGAGGGCGAGGTAGAGGTGGTCGATGTGGATGTGTGGGTGCGGGTGGCGTGGTTCGGCGGGCACGGGTTGCTCGGTGATCCATACCGGCACCGGTACGCCGGGGACCGCGTCGGTGAGCTCGTCGGTGTGGGTGTTGATCAGTTGGGCGGTGAGTCCGGTTTCCTCGCTGGTTTCGCGGAGCGCGGCTTCGGCGGGGTTTTCGTGGGGTTCGAGGTGGCCGCCGGGCAGCATCCAGCGGTGCAGCCGCGGGTGGTGGATGAGGCCGATGCGCCAGCCGCTGTGGATGTGGGTGAGGAGAAAGACGCTCGCGGTGGCGTGTTTGAGCATCGGGGTCACCGGTGTAATGCTGCCGCGACGCGGTCCAGATCGGGCGGACCGACACCCTCGTGACAGGGAACGGTGACCAGAGTTGCGGCCAACTGTTCGGCGTTACGGCACATGGTGGGCGGAGCGTGACGGGCTAGCGCCGGCGTGTGGTACAGCGGCTGGTAGCGGTAGCGCAGCGGGTCGGAGGTGATGCCGGCGGCGGCGAGCCGCCGCCCGACCGGCTCGGCCAGGCCCGTGGTGGTGGTGGTGAACACGGCGGCGTAGCCGTTGGGTCGGCCGTCGGCACGGATTGGAAATGGATGGAGTCCGCCGACACTGGCGAGGTGTTCGGTGACGGCGTGCAGGGTGGCGCGCCGGTGTTCCAGTCGGGTGGCGAGCCGGCCGAGTTGGGTGAGGCCGAGGGCGGCGGCGAGGGCGTTGGGTTTGAGGTTGAGACCGAAGGTGGCGCCGAAGCCCTCACCGGGTCGTTTGCCGATGTTGCGCAGCTCGCGTAGGCGACGGGCGATGGCGGGGTTGGTGGTGAGGCAGAAGCCGCCCTCGCCGGTGCAGACGAGTTTGCGGTTGTGGGTGCTGAAGGTGCCGATGGTGGCGCGGGTGCCGGCGTAGCGGCCGGCCACGAGGGTGCCGTGGGCTTGGGCGGCGTCTTCGATGAGCGGGATGCCCCAGCCGTGGCAGGCGTTGGCCAGGTCGGGGCCGTCGGCCGGGTATCCCCACATGGGCACCGCGATGACGGCCCGGGTCCGTGCGGTGATTTTGGTGGCGACGTCGTCGAGGTCGAGCGCGAAGCTGGTCGCGGTGGCTGTGTCGGCGAAGATGGGGGTGGCGCCGATGGCGAGGATGGGCATGGCGGTCATGACCGGTGCGGTGGCCGCGACGATGACCTCGTCGCCGGCGCCGACGTCGAGCGCGAGCAGGGCGAGGTGCAGCGCGGCGGTGCCGGACGAGCAGGCGACCGCGTGGTTGGTGCCGAACCAGTCGGCGAGGGCGGTCTCGTAGTCGGCGACCACGGATGCTGTGCCGGACAGGTCGCGGGTGTCGAGGACGGCGCGGATGGCGGCGTGGTCGGTGTCGTCGATGATGACGTGTGCGGTGTCGAGCGCCGGGGGTGTGCTCATGCTGTGCCACCGGTTGGGGTGAGTTGGTCCATGATCTGGTAGGTGGGCAGCAGGTCGGCCAGGCTCGGGGTGAACCGCCCGCCGGTGGCGACCGCGGTGCAGAAGGCGGCGAGTTCGCCGCCGAACCCGGCGCGGCCGTAGCCGACATCCAGTGGGCTGGGCCGCCAATGGCTGCTGGTGCCCCGCTGATTCCGACCGGTGTGCAGGGCGTCGGAAGCGGGGTAGGTGACGGTCAGGTCGGCCAGGCTGGTGAGGTTGGCGGTGATCCCGGTGGTGGTGCTGACCTCGATGCGGTGCTCGAAGCGGGGTGCAAGGTTGCCGCAGTGCACGGTACCGATGGTTCCGTTGGCGTGATGGGTTTGGAGACCGAACCAGACCTGGTCGCCGGTCTGTCGGCAGGCCGGCTGGATGTCCACGGCGGGTGCGCCGGCCAAGCTGAGTAGCAGGTCGATCGGATGGATGGCCTGGGCGAGCAGGAAGCTGTTCCACAGCGGAAGGCCCCACATCGAGGTGGTGGGTTTGCTGGCCACATGCCGCACGCCGATCATCGACGGGCCGCTGGGCTGATGGTCGCCGACTAGGGTGTGTAGTCGGCGTACCGGGGCGGCCCAGCGGAAGTTCATACCCACCCCGGTGAGCACGCCACCGCGTTCGGCAGCCGCGGCCAACTCGGCCAGCACTGCGGTGGAGGTGGCCGGTGGCTTTTCCACGAACACCGGGATGCCGGCGTCGATGGCGGCGGCCGCGATCTGTTCGTGGGCCTGGGGTGGGCAGGCCGCTATCAGGCAGTCGACAAGCCCACCGTCCAGCAATTGGGCGACGGTGGCCAAGCGGTCAGGCACGCCGACGCGTAAGGCGAGCCGGTCGCGGCGCGGTTGGTCGGGATCGACGACGGCGCTGATTCGTGCGTGCGGTACTTGGAGCAGTGCCGGCACGAGATGGGTGGTGGCCTGCTGGCCGGCGCCGACGATGCCGACGCGGACAGGTCTGGACGAGGCTGGCGGGTCGGCGGCGGCCTGACTGTCGGGTGGTGCGGCGAGGTCGATGCTCATGCGTGACTCCCAAGAAGCGAGTGTGTGGGTCGGGGTTAGAAGGTGATGAGGGCTCGGACGCCGCGGTGGGCGCGGGTGTCAGCGAACGCGTCGTTGACCTCGGCCAAGGGGCGGCGGGAGGTGATCAGTTCCTGGGTGCGCAGCAGACCGCGGAGGGCGAGGTCGGCGTAGCGGGGGATGTCGGCCCGGGTGCGGACTGATCCCATGACGGTGCCGGTGATGGTGCGGCCTTGGCGCAGCAGCCGTGCGGGCAGGGTGATGTCGGCGCCGGCGGGCGACATGCCGAGGATGGTGGCGTGGCCGTCGGGGGCGAGGACGGCGACGGCGTGGGCGACGGTGTCCGGTGAGCCGACCGCCTCGACAGCGGCCTCGACGCCGGCACCTCCGGTGGCGGCGAGGACCGCTGCGACGGGGTCGTCGCTGGTGGGGTCGATGGCGTGGGTGGCGCCGATTGCGGCGGCGAGGGCGCGGCGGTGGGGTTGCGGGTCGACCGCGATGATCTGGGCGGCGCCGGCGATGCGGGCGGCTTGGATCGCGCCGAGGCCGACACCGCCGCAGCCGAACACGGCCACCCGCCCGCCGGGGGTGGGGCGGGCGATGTTGAACACGGCGGCCAGGCCGGTGGTCAGGCAGCAGGACAGCAGGGCGGCGGCCTCGAACGGCAGCGCGTCCGGGATGGGGACGAGGTTGTGGGCGTCAACGAGCATCAGGTCGGCGAGCGCGCTGACGCCGAGGTACTGCCGGCAGTGCCGGTCGTCGATGCGGAGCCGCTGCCGTTGCCGCTGCTTCGTGGTCGGGTCGGTGCAGTAGACCATCTGACCGGACAGGCAGTTGCCGCATCGGCCGCAGAAGGTTTGGTCGCAGACGATGACCCGCTGCCCGGCGCTGATGTCGGTCACGCCCGGGCCGACGAGTTCGACGGTGCCAGCCGCTTCGTGGCCGAGGACGGTGGGCGTCGGGTAGGGGATCCGGCCGTCGGCGAAGTGCACGTCGGTGCCGCAGATGCCGGTGACGGCGGTGCGGACGAGGACCTCGCCGACACCGGGGTCGGCGACTGTGATCTGCTCGACGCACATCGGGTCGGCGACGGTGCGCAGGACGGCGGCCATTGCGGTGTGGGCCATAACAGACTCTCCAGGGGTTTGGTGCGGAGGTGGTCAGCGGATTGCCTGGGTCAGGACGGTGGCGAGGGTGTCGCCGACCTGGTGCATGTAGTCGGCGGCCGGCACGTCCGGCACCTTCAGTAGGAGGGTTTGCCGGCGGGCAACCTGGTAGTTCGGCAGCGCGTGCGGGTCCGGTGGGCGCCAGCCGGTGTGCCGCACGTGCGGGAAGGCTTCGTGCAGCAGGGCCGGGTCTTGCAGCAGTGGGCTGGATAGCCAGTCTTCGTACAGCGGCCGGACCGGCACCCCGGCGGCGGTACAGGCGGCGAACAGCGCAGCCGGGTTGGGGACCGGCTCGGTGATGATCAGCGGCGTGCCGTACCAACCGCGTGTCGACCCGGCAGCCACGAGGGGTGTGGTGATCGGGGCGGCGTGGGCGTGCAGGACATCCAGCAGGCGGGCGAAGTTGGTTTCGCTGGCCGCCATCCGATCTGCTAGGCGGCGAAGTTGCACGCTGGCGATGGCGGCGGCCACGGTCGGCATGCGGGTCTTGTAGCCCAGACCAGTGGACGTCAACGGTCGCAGGGCCGGGTCGGTGAGCTCGGCGGCCAGCCGGTGCGGGTGGTGGCCCAGCGTCAACGCGCGCTCGTAGACGGTGCGGGAGTTGGTGGTCAGCACGCCACCTTCCCCGCCGGAGACCGGTTTGCGTTCCATCAGGGAGAAGCAGCCGGCCGCGCCCCAGGAGCCGACGGGCCGGCTGGCGTAGCGGGCGCCGTGGGCGTGTGAGCAGTCCTCCACGATCGGCACGCCGGTTACGGCGGTGAGGGCGTCCATCCGGGCGGGGATGCCGAAGGTGTGGGTTACCAGCACTGCGCTCGCCTGCCCGGCCGTGGCGATGGTGGCGGGGTTGAGGTTGACGCCGCCGGGCTCGACATCGGCGAAGACGGGGAAACTGCCGGCGTGGAACGCGACCAGGATCGCTGAGATCCAGGTCAGCGGTGAGGTGACCACGCCCGCGTCGGGGTGGGCGCCGACGCCGCGCAGGGCGCCGTGCAGCGAGGCGGTGCCGGAGGCGAACGACAGCGCATACACGGTGTTGGTGAGGTCGGCGAAGGCGTCTTCGAGAGCGGCGATCGCCGGCCCCCGGCTGGTGTCGGACAGCCGGCCGGCATGCAGCAGGTCACGCACCGCCGCCTGGTCTTCAGGCCCGTAGCGGGGAGCGCGCGGGAACGGCAGCGAGACGTGACGTGCCGGGTTCGCGCTACGCATCGCGGGTCGCCACCGCGACCGGGTGCTTGACCGCCAGGTCCGGGGTGCGGTGCAGATGGCTGCCGTTGCCGCCGGCGGGGATGGGCGCGGACAGCCAGAAGATGTGCAGCTCGTCGGCGACGTCGATGATGTCGTGTTCGACGCCGGCCGGGGTGTAGACGATGTCCCCCGCGATCACGTGGTGGTGTTGGTCGCCGACGGCAATCGTGCCGGTGCCGGCGGCGACGAGCCAGAACTCGGCCATGTCGTGGTAGTGGCGGTCGAAGCGGGCGGTGCCGTCGGCGCGGATGACGAACAGCCCGGCCGAGGATGCGGGGCAGCCGTCGGGCCGGTTGCCGTCGTTGAGGCGGTCGCGTCGCGCGGTGCGGATCAACATGGCGGGCCTTCCTGGATCGGGGGCGGCGGTGGGGTAATGCGCGGGTGGGCGGCGGGTTGCTGGCAGGACAGGTCGGCCAGGTCCGCCTGCAACTGGGCGGTGCGCAGCGTCAGCTGCGTGGGTTCGGCCTTGGCGACGTGTTGGGCGAGCATCGCGGCGGCGATCCGCACCCGGTACAGCGCCAGCCGCATCCGGGTCGGGGGATCGGGTGCGGTGGTGAAGTAACCGGTGTACAGGCCGTGGGTCAGCTCGGCCGGCTCCTGTAGTGACCAGCCGGCGAGGTCCGCGAGGGGGTCGCCGCCGCGCACGCTTTCCAGGTCGACGACGCCGCTGATCCGGCCGTCCTTGACGATGACGTGTCGGGCGGTCCAGTCACCGTGCAGCAGCACGGCCGGCACACCAGCCAGCAAGGGCAGGTGGTGCCGCAGCGCTTGCAGCGCCTGCGCCCGCAGGGCCTGCATATCGGCGGTTGCGGTGGTGGGTAGTGGCGGGAGCTGGAGCAGCCAGCTGTGGAGGCAGGGGCGAAGGCCCACACCGACGGTGTCCAGTCGGCCGTAGCCGCGCACCGGCACGGTGTGGATGCGCCGCAGCAGGCGTCCGGCCTGCGCCGCCAGCTCTGCGGACTGGGCGTGGTCGGCGTGGTGCTGGTCCAGCGGGTTGCCGGGACAGCGGGTCTCGACCAGCAGCCGGCCCCGGTAGCCCAGCACGGTCGGTGCGGGCACGCCGACGGCGGCGAGTTGGACGGCGGCCCAGGCGGCCACCCCGGAACGGACTCTGCTGGTCCGGGCGGCTTTGACTACTAGGTCGCGGCCGGCCACGGCGGTGGCGTAGACCTGGTTGTCCTCACCGGCGGCCAGCGGCACCAGAGCTGTGTGAGGGCCGGTCACGCCAGCGGTGGCGAGCACCGCGGTCAGCTCGACGTCCGGCACGCGGGTCATGGTTGTTCCTGCGGGATGGGCGAGACGTCTGCGGGGCGGCCGGTACGTGCGGCGGTCAGGGCGGCCTGCAGCATCGCGACCGAGCGCAGCCCGAGGGTGGGCCAGGGCGTGACGGCACCGGCGGTCACGGCCTGCACCGTGTCGAGCATGGTGGTGATGCACCGCTGGTATGCCGGCGGCCGGACGCTGGAGGTCTGGTCGCGCGGCTCCCACCGGGCGGCCAAATCGGGGCCGTCGACCCGCCACTTGCCGACCGCGCTCGTGGTCAGGCCAGGGCCGGCGTAGCCGCCGCGGTAGCACAACACGGAACCGTCGGCGAAGGTGATGGTGATCGCGGCCAGGCCGCAGTGCGCGCCGAGGAACGGCAGGGCCATCTCGGTGGCGGCGACTTGTGCCGGGTCGCCGCTGATGAGGGCTTGGACCTGGTCGAAAGCGTGCACGGCCAGATCGGTGGTCACCGGGAGCGGCTGTTCGCGGCGGAACCCCGGGTCGTGCAGGTTGACCACCACCTCGGCGGTGACCGCGAGTGGACCACGCTGTGCGGCGGTGGCCATGTCGGCGAACGCGACGAACTCTGGGTCGTGTGCCCGGTTGTGCATCACCGCCAACGTGCGGCGGTTGGCGCGGGCGAGTTCGGCCAGCTCGACCGCATCGGATGCCTGCAGAGCGAGGGGCTTCTCGGTCAGGACGTGCAGGCCGGCGGCGAGGGCTTCGCGGGACACCGCAGCGTGCAGCTGCGGTGGGGTCAGGTTGGCCACGAGGTCGGCCCGAACTTGCGCGTGGGCCTGGCGCAGGCTGGTGGCGGGTACCGCCGCCGGGCAGCGTCTTGCGGCCAACTGTTCGGCACGGTCGATGTCGGGGTCGACCACGGCGACCACGTCGATGCGCGGATCGGCGGTCAGGGTCCGTGCCCACCGGTCGGCGATCGCGCCGCAGCCGACGATGACGGCCTTCACGCCACCGCTCCCATCCGGGTTGCGCAACGCTGACGGATGACGGCGGTCGCCTGGTCGGCGACGGCGTCCGGGCCGGCGTCGGTGCCGAGCGGTACTAGTTGCGGGACGAGCGGGTCGGTGAAGTGCTCGGTGAAGTAGCGGGTGAACGTCGGGTCGTAGAACAGACGCGGCATGCTGACGCGCCGTGCGGCCCGGCGGGCCCGCTCACCGTCGCAGGCGTACAGCAGCAGGGTCAGGTCCGGTATGACGATCGGATGCGCCAGGGTGAGGGCGCGGGCCGGGGCGTCGCAGTCGTAGCCGTGCAGCCGCCCCACGGCGTGGGCGTGGGCCAGCAGCGTGTCCACCGTGCGATCGAGGATGACCACCTGTCCCCGGCCGGCCGCCGCCAGTGCCGCCTCTCGCCGCACCGTTTCCACCGGCAGCAACACGGTCAGGGCGGCGAGCTGGTCCTCGGCGGTTTCCGAGTCCGGTGGCGGCAGCAGCGACGGGTCAGGGGCGGCGTGGTAGTAGCAGGGCACCACGTGCGCGTCGAGGCGCTCGGCGAGGGCTCGGGCGAGGGTGGTCTTGCCGACGCAGCTGACCCCCTCCAAACCGATGATCATTTCTGTTCCTTCCGGTCAGGACCGCGGCGGTGGGTTTTAGGCGACAGCGGCAGACCCGCCGAGGTGGCGGCGTCGACGATCGCGGCCACTGGTCCGATGCTCTGGACCAGGTAGGCGGCGAAGACCTCGGCCGCGTCGCGCGCTTGTGCGGCGAGGCCGGGTCGGTGTGCCTGTTGCGCGGCGAGCACCCGCACCGGGGCCACGCCACCTAGCCACAGCGCCGCGGCGGCGAATGTCCGCGTGGGCGGCGTGGTGGCGGAGCGGACGACGGCCACCGCGCATGCGGCGGTCGCCGGGGTGGCCAGCAGCCAGGTGGCGGCCCGGTAGCCGGCCACGCCGAGTGCGATCGCCTGCTCGACCGGTGTGCCGCGGCCGGCGTGGCGGGCTGCGCGGGCACATGCCGGATAGTCCAGGTAGCTGCGAAACCACCGCCGGTGCGTGGCGATCAGGTCGCCGACGCGTTCCGGTGCCGGCGCCACCAACATCACGGGGGCGGCATGGACGGGGAGGCGGGCGGTTGTTAGCTGGTAGCCGAAGGGCAGGTCGTCCAGGATCGTGTACTCGGGCAGCCCGCCGACCCGTTGGTGGACGTCGATGCGGACCAGCAGCCCGTGCCCGACCGTCTGCGCCAAGCCGCGCCGCGCCGCGTCGAGCACCGTAACGCCGGTGGGTCGCTGGATGGCTGCGGCGTAGCGGCGGAACGATGGGATCTCCCGGCGCAGTGTCCACAGTGTTTGGAGACGGGCGGCGCCGGAGCACAGGTGCCGCTGCCACGCTTGGTCAGCGGTCCCGCTGGTTTCGAAGCGGGCGGACTGCTGGACCACCGCCGGCGGCTGCCCGTCGGCGCGGTGGCGTGCGGCGATGTATCCGAGGGTGCGACGCAGTAGAGCCAGGTCAGGGCGGGAGTCCACGTCGTACACCGCGATGTAGTCGTGCTCTCGTGCGGTGGGCATCTGTGCGACGGCGTAGTTGACCTGGGCGGCCTTGCGACCCTCGCCGCGATAATGCACGTGGCGGACCGGCGCGCCGGCCAGCTCGGGGCGCCGCAGTAGGTCTGCGACCACTTCGTAGGTGAGCGGGCGGGCGGAGAGCACAGACCGGACCTCTGCGCCGGCCAGGTAGCCGTCCGGGCCGGCCGTGTCCGCTTCGGTCAGCTGGCGAAGCTCGGTGGGGGTCAGGTGCGGAAACCGACGTGCCGTGATCTGCCGGCGAGGGCAGCGGGTCAGCGCGTCGATGAGGTGCTGGCGTTCGCGTTCCTCCCGCGCCGTGGTCACCACGGTCACTGTGGAGCCGGGCAGCTGCGTTGTCAGGGCGGCGAACCAGGCGATCGCGGCGCCGACGTGGGCCTGTTCCCACAGCACTGGTACCACCATGTGCAGCGCGGGCGATCGGTCACCTCCCGCGTCACACGGCTCGACGTCCGGCGGCTGTGTCAGGTAGCCCATGGTCTGCCGCAACCGCCAGAGGCCGACGGCGTGTCGGCCAGCGGCGGCGGCTGCGGCCCAGAGCCAGGGATCCCGCCACCACCGGGCAGGCGGTGGTCGGCGGGTCATCGCGCACCAGCCAACACGGGTGCGGGCAGGAACCGCCGGTACAGCCGGCGCAGCGGCACCGGCGCGAAGGCGTCGTGCCAGGGTTTGACCGGGCCGGCGAAGTGCAGCACCGCAGCGGTGTATTCGTCGGCGAGCAGATCAGCCAGTGGCATGACCGGCTCGGCGGTGTGGTGGAAGAAGCCCGGCTGGGCGGCCAGCGCGGACATGGCGAAGGTGTTCCAGCACCGGTCCAGCCGCTGCCATCGGTCATCGACGGCGACGTTGAGGGCGTCCTGGTCCCACAGCTGCACCTCGTCCGGCCAGTCGACCAGGAAGCGGCGGGCCCGCTCGAAGACCCCCAACTCGGCGCAGGCGACCAGGTCCAGCAGCATCACGCCGGAGTTGAAGTACTCTCGGCCGGCTGGAACGCCGATCCGCTCGCAGCCGGGCAACGCGATGCCGGTGCCGACGATCGGGTTCTGCGGGTCGCGGACCGCCGCTACCGGGGCACCATCGAGCGGCTGGCGCAGCAACGGGCCAAGGTCACGAAGGACCAGGGTGTCCGCGTCCAGGTACAGCACCACCGGTTCGTCGTCGACCGACTGCGGGATCGCTAATCGCAGATACACCGCCGGCGACGCCCAGCCGGTCACTGGAAGCCGCGCCTCATGATCCACCGTCACCCGGCGCAGTTGGAGCTCCAGGCCGAGCTGCTCGCCGCAGGTCGCGACGGCCCGGCAGCTCGACGGGCTCAACGCATGGTGGAGCACGATCATCCGAGGACGCGTCGCCGGGTCCGGGTGCGCAGCGGCGACCGACGTCGCCAGCGCACAGAACGGCACCACGTACGTGTCGTCGATACCGCACACGATCGGGACGGTCGGCGCTGACCGCCGCTGTCCAGCCCGCACCATCTGGACCACCTCCGGGGGATAGGCCGGGCGGCATTTCGATGTCTCTATGGCACAGTGCGCACTCGGAGGATGGCAGTGTGTGAGGGTGGTGGGTTGTGGTGTCTGGTTCACACGGGGTGTGAGTTCGCGGCAACGCTTCGCGCCGAGCCGGGTGGTCTCGTACGCTTCCGGTGTGGGCGAGGCCAACGTGCTGCTGGAGGCGCTACTGACCCGCGCCGGCATCTCCCACGCCGGACTCGCCAAACAGGTCAACATTCGCGGCATAGACCTGCGGCTGCGCTACGACCATGCCTCTGTCGCCCGCTGGGTCCGCGACCACGCCATCCCCCGCGACCCCGTCCCTGAGATGATCTGCACGATCGTCGGTGAGCGGCTTGGTATCGATGTCACCCTGGCCGACATCGGCATGGTGCGCGGCGAAGCCGCGGACCGGCAGCCCTCATTGGCCGGTGCCATCGACCGCGCCGCCGCGCTCTGGCACGGCGACGCCCGCGGCCGCACCCCCACCACTCTGATCACCGGCGCCAAGGCCGCAGCCCCGATCTGGGAATGGGAGAACCCGCCCGACGACGACCACATCGCCCGGCTCGGCGAACACCGCGTCGACCCGGTCGACGTCGCCATGCTGCGCCGCGCCCGCGGCCACTACCAGGAGATGTACCGCCGGGTCGGTGGCATGCCGGTCCGCGCCCGGATCACCGCCCTGCTCGCCGACCGCGCCGCCCCGCTGCTACGCGCCGCCTACGACAACGACCTCGGCCGCCAGCTCTACCGGGCGGTCGGCGGGCTGGCCGCCCTCGCTGGCGTGTGCGCCTACGACGCCAACCAGCAACCCCTCTCCCAACGCCACCTGTTCACCGCACTGCGCCTGGCCAAAGCGTCCGGCGACCGGCAGTTCGGCGCCTACATCGTGGCCCTGCTCGCCAACCAGGCGCTCTACCTCGACCAACGCCGCCTCGTCGTCCAATACGCCGAAAGCGCCCTACGCGCCGGCGGCCCAAGCCTCAACCCCGCCCTCGTCACCGATCTGCACGCCCTCGCCGGCAAAGCCTACGCCCGGATGGGGGACGCGCACGCCTGCCGACCACACCTGCGCAAGTCGGAGACCACTGCGGCCACGCTCAGCCAACACCACGGCCAAGACGAGGTTTCCTACGTCCACCCCGGACTCGTCGAAACCCAGGTTGCAGAAGCGTTACGCCGCCTCGGCGACCTGGCCGCCGCGCAGACCTACGCCGAGGAATCGGTCCGCACAGCTGGCGCCACTCACCTCCGCGGCCAGGTGCACCGCCACGCCGGTCTCTCGCTCATCCTGGCTGCCCGGGGCGACCTCGACCGAAGTGTCCACGTCGCCGGCCACATGCTCGACCGCGCCGACGGCATGGAATCTGGCCGGATCCACGACCGGATCCAACACGTCGCCCGTGTCCTGCGCCCGCATGCCGCCGAGTCCAACGTCGCCGCGTTCCTCGAACGCGCCGACGAATACCTGCACTTGAAAGGAATCTGATGCGCTGGACCGTACACAGCGAACGCGACCTCTACCGCGACCAATGGGTCCACGTCGCCACCGCCGACGTCGAGCTACCCGACGGACGACACCTCGACCACCGGATCATCCGTACCGCCGCCCCAGGTGCCGGCATCGTCGTCGTCCACGAACACCGCGTGCTGCTCATGTGGCGACACCGGTTCATCACCGACACCTACGGCTGGGAAATCCCGCATGGCAGCATCAGACGAGGCGAGGCACCTGCGGACGCCGCTGCCCGCGAAGCGGAGGAAGAGACCGGCTGGCGACCCATGCCACCCATCCGCCCACTGGTCTATACCCAACCGTCGCCCGGTCTGATGACCTCCGAACACCACATCTTCCGCGCCGACTCGGCGACCTACATCGGCCCGCCCAAAGACGCCTTCGAAAGCGACAAGATTGACTGGATCCCACTCGGCGACGTCCGTTCCCTCATCGACAAGCAGCACATCGTGGCCGGCACCACACTCGTCGCGCTGCTCTACCTCCTGAACCAGTAGCCGAGGCTTCACCAGAGGCCCGGCTGCCTGGCTGGCACAGTGTCGAAGTCGCCCTTAAGAGGCCAGACCTGCGGCAGGTGCTTCCTGTGGCCGTCGCCACCGTTGTCGAAGGTGACCCCACTCATTAAGAGTGTCGGCGTCAACGCGATTGGACCAGGTCAAACGCGCCGCCAACAACGCCAGTGGTCGCCGAGATGATGTCCACCGACGGGGGCCGTGAACAGATGATGTCGCGGCCGAAGCCGGCGCGAGCGCGGTACTCCTGATCGGTCTCGCCAGCACCGCTCGTCGCTGCCGATCGGCGGCCCGGCATCCCCTCATGCTCGATGTGCCGTCACGCCAACTGAAGCCTGAGTGGGTCAAGTCCATGGAACGCGTCGGTGGGGACGGCTTCACCATCACGAGCTTGAGTAGTGGGCCGGAAACACCGTGAAATCACGACTCCCGGTAGCAGTGGCTTGGGCCAGCGCAAATCAGGCAGGGCGTTTTGACGTCAACCGGCCGCCCCACTCTCTCGGTCGTTGCTCTTCACGGCAGCATGATACTCCTCCTCGAAGTCGTCGGCCGCGGGCGTACCGCGATACTCGCCAAGGAGCCGTCGCAGCGTCTGCACCCGCCCATCCGCGCGCACCGACCCCGCGTGCCGGGAGAGCCGCAGCGCCCGCGACGCCGCCTCAGCGGCCCGCTCCACCTCACCAGCCTGCAACAGCGACTCGGCCAACCACGTCAGGTACAGCGATGTCTCCCGGGCCGCGTTCTCGTCGTAGCCGGCCGTTGCGCGTTCCAAGATCGGAACTGCCCTAAGCGGACGCCGTAGCTCCGTCCATACCCGGCCAGCCATCACCTCGACCTCTTTACAAGACAGCCAATACGTCCACGGCGGATCGTCTTCTGGCTTCCGGCCTGAGTAAGCGTCGTCCACCGCGCCCAACGATCGCTCAGCCTGACCCGCCTCGCGAGCGCGTGCATGCGCCCATGACAACCGCTCCAGCAACAAGGCTCGCGTCGTCGCGGTGGCGGAGCGCCCGGCGCCGCGTACGGCGGACCGGGCTAGCATCACTGCCTCTCGCGGGTCGCCGATGTTGGCCACTTGGTACGACAGCGACGACAGGTTGTTGGCCGCCCCGGGCGTGTCACCGCCGGCGTGCGCCGCCCGTACACCGGCCAGGTAGAGCCTTTGCGCGTCGGCGTAGTGGCCGGCGTCGGACGCTACCCAGCCGGCAAGCTGGCATAGTTCGGCGATCGCGACTAGCAACCGACGCCCGACCACTTCTGTGTAGGACGCTTCCCGCAGGATGCCAGCCGTCGCGGCGAGTTCAGCAGTAACGACCTCGTAGGTACTCATGCCGCCCAGGTGGTCATCGAGCAGACGAAGCTGTTGCACTCGCTCGATCACGTGTTCCACTGTGGAATTACCAATGCGTCGCCCAGCGCGTACCTCGTAAACCTGCGGGGGATCGGCGATCAGCCACTCGTGGGCGAGGCGCAGCGCGTTGTCCGCAGTGGGTGTCTCCGCGAGCAGCATCGCCGCGAGTGCTTCGAAGTCCCGATGCCGCCAATGCTCGCTGTCCACCGTCCACTCGCCGACGGGCCGCTGACGGACCATCGCCACGAGTTCGTCAGTGCCGAATGCTTCATCCAGCGCAGATGCGTAGAGGTGCGTAGGTGGCCGGATGCCCCGCACAATCCGGGACAGGTGTGCTGCGTCGAGATGGGCCCGACGGGCAACACTCCGCAGGCTCTCCGACCCGCTGAGCCGCCTAACCGCCTCGCCGAACGTCTCCACGCCCCTCTCCCCGGTCGTATAGAGGTGTTGCCAAGTGTTGCCAACCGATCCGGCTGCACGTGCTACCTGGTCCGCGCACTAGGCAATCACAAGACTACGGGGCACGCGGGTGCGACGTCTCGATGCACCCCGATGGAGCGCCCCCGCTCTGCTGTGACCCGAACGCCGGGGCGGGGGCGACATATCCAGTAAGCGTTGATCACCAAAGGTTGAGTGGGAGGAGGCGCCGTGATCGGTCGGCCCGCGTCCACCGCTCAGATGGACCATGACACGGCTAGCGAGCGGTGGGAGCGCGGCGGGCCGCGGCACCGCGGCCGGATGGTCGCGTGTCGACAGCACCGCGAGGCTCGCGCTCGGCGCGGCTGCCGCGTACGCCTCCGCGAGAGAATGGGGGCCTCGGGAGAGAAGGCGTCATGCCGCTGCGAGCAATTGGCTGGCGCGTCGTTGGAATGCTTGTACGTCCGGCACGTGCTCGTATGGCTTGAAACGCTTGGTGAGGTCGCGGACGGTTTCGATGCATCGACTCGATTCCACGGTTTCCGCGAGCGATACCACGGCCTGGCCCCGAGCAGCTGCGCGTTCGACTTCGTCCCGCAGCAAATCGCCGACAACCAAGGCGGCCTGGCTGAGGGCGCCGCGACGGGCACGCCGCTGCCGGGCGGCTTCGGCTGCGGATTCGCCGGCGAAGCGGTCGATTTGGGCGGTGTCACCGATGTCGCGGAAGCAATGGGCGGCTTCGCCGAACAGGTAGGCCGGATCGATGAAGCGTGCCCACTCGGGTTCGTTGTCGGGGCGAACGTGTTGGAAGGTCGCCTCGGCGCGACGGACAGCTTCGGTCACCGATCCCTTGGGACGACCGTCGCGAGCAAGTGCCGCGAGAGCGCGCGCTTCGAGAATTTGCAGGTCGGCCACGCAAGCGGGCGAGTCGCTGAGGGCGATGCCGCGCTGGCCAACGCGGGCCAAGGCGAGTGCTTCCTCAGGGTAGCCCAGCAGGTTGGCCTGGTCCGACATGCCGGCCAGGACGTGAGCGCCGAGCACCTTGTTTTTCGAGGCGCTGGCCAGTCGCAGCGACTGGATGAGGTAGCGCTGGGCGAGGCCGTGCTGGCCGTCGTCGTAGGCCATCCAGCCGACGAGGTATGCCTGCTCGGCGGCGGCTTCATAGAGCGCCAGCTGAATAGCTTCCTGGTCGTGCTGGTGACGCACCAATGGCAGGACGTAGCCCGAGAGGTATTCGACCAGGGCGACGCGGGCGTGGCCGCCACCGCGCATGACATCCATCTCCTGCATGATCTTGAACATTCGCCGGATTCCGTCGACCTGGCGCATGCCGATCTTGCGTGGGGTGTCCTGGTCGAAGGTTTCGTCCAGCGTCGAGAGCAGCCAGTCGCGGCTGGGACCCGCTGCGGCGGCCAGGACGAAGGGCGCGGCCACCACTCGGCGCCGCTGCACTCCTCGCGACTTCAACTCAGTCCTCCCCAGTTCGAGGATGGTATCGATGGTCCCGGCCACGTCGGACGAGTAGGCCAGGGCACGCGCAGCCAGGCTGACGGTGTCGGTCATGCCGAAGTCGCTGGGCCGGACCTGGCGGCCCAACCGCTCGCTGAGCGCCTGGGCAATCAATGCCGGCACCGGCGGCTCCGGGCACTGGCCCTTACGCACCCAACGGTAGACGGCCGTGTAGTCGTACGTCAGCTGAAGCCCTTCGGTCAGTCCGAGTTCGTTGACGCGGCGCGCGAGCCCGCCCTCGGAGAAGCCGGCTTCGGTGACCAGTTCGGCCAGCGGTTCATTTCGCTTGGGCATCCCCGATCCTTTCGCCGTAGCTCAATTCGACCGTACCGCTGTTGGCGGTACCTGCGCATCGCCCGCACTGTGGCACACACATTTCACATGGGTTCGCACATGGGTCTCACGCGGGGTGCGGGGACGGTTTCATCTATGCGCGGCGACGTTGACCGTCGTCATCGCGTTGAACCGTTGCTGGTCGTGGGCTGCGCCTTTTCTGTCCTGCCCGTTGGTACGAGCCCGTGGGAAGGGGGCTTCGAGTGGCACCGTCCGTGACTGGCCAGGGTCAGGAGCTCCCACATCCCACGGCGGAGGAGCTGGCAGCGGCTCAGCAGCAGGTGGCGGCACACGCCGATGATCCCGGCACGGGCGTCTGTCCGTCGTGCGGAGTGACGCGCTGTGCGACCTGGCGGGAGGCCGACGCCGTGATCCTGCGCGGCCTTGACGGCATGGCGGACGCCACTGGCGACGAGGAGGCGAGGGCCTGACATGGAACAGCCAACGCGGGACCTGCTGACGCCGGGCGTGCTGTTGCCGCAGCCGCCGGTGCCGGAGACAGACCTGTCACGTGCGAGTGCTGCGCGGGTGTATGACTACTTCCTGGGCGGGATGCACAACTTTGAGGTGGATCGCCGGTTGGCCGAGCGGGTGCTGGCGGTGGCGCCCTGGGTTCAGGACGTCACTCATGCCAACCGGCGGTTCCTCAAGCGGGTGGTCGAGTTTCTGGTCACCCAGGCGGGTATCACGCAGTTCCTCGACATCGGTTCGGGTATCCCCACTGTCGGCAACGTCCACCAGACCGCCCAGGGAAGGTTCGGGCTGGCGCGGGTGGTGTATGTCGATGTCGATTCGGTGGCGGTGGAGTACAGCCGCAAGCTGCTGGAGGGCGACGACCACACGCTGGTGGTACAGGCGGACATGCGCGATGTGGAAACGGTGTTCGACCGGGCGCGGGAGCTGCTCGACTTCTCGCGGCCGGTCGCGTTGTTGATGGTGAGCGTGTTGTTGTTCCTGCCCGACGAGCAGCCGTTCGACCTGGTGCACCGGTACCTCGATCCGCTGGCGGCCGGTAGCTACCTGGGCATTTCGCATGTCACCGACGAGCACGTCACCGGGGCTTTGCGCGCCCAAACCGAGGCGGTGACGGCCGCGTACGCGGCCGCTGGTACGCCGATCGTGGCCCGCACCTACGAACAAGTCGCCGACTTCTTCTCCGGCCTGGAGCTCGTGGAGCCGGGCGTAGTTGCTCTGGACGACTGGCGCAACGGGACGGATGTACGGCTGGCTGATCCCGCCATCGCCGCGCTCAGCCTTGGCGGCTTGGCCCGTAAACCAATGGCGGGCATGCGGCCGTCTTCGCGGGTCGGGGAGGCGTGAAGGTGGCAGCGGCGACGATGCAGGTGGCATCGCATGCGGCCGGTAGCGCGCGGCGTGGGCCAGGGCCACGGCGGCCGGGTTGGCTGCGCCGTCGCCGGATCCGGTCGAAGCTGGCGATCCTGCTTTTGCTGCCGGTGTTGGCCGTGGTCGGGTTGACCGGTTTGGCGGTGGCCGGTGCGGCGGGTCGGTCGGCGGACGCGGACCGGTCGCACGCGCTGGTCGGGTTGGGTGGTTCGGCGGCCCGGTTGGCGGGGGTGTTGCAGCGGGAGCGGGTGTCGGCGGCGTTGGTGTTCGCCGAACCCGGGCAGTCGTCGACAGCGGCATACACGCGGGACGCCGCAGCCACGGACGCAGCGGTGGCACAGTTCCGTACCGAACGGGGACAGACGGACGTGCCGGCGGGCCTGGCGCCGTTGATGACGCGGTTGGATGGCGAGCTGGCCGGGCTGGATGCGTTGCGGCAGCAGGTGACGACGGCGCCGGACGCGGTGTTGAGCGTGGTCGCGTTCTCCTATCGGGCGGTGATCGCGGACCTGGTTGCCTACCGCCAAGGGTTGGGGCAGGTGGGTGTGTCTGCGGCGACGGCGAACGGGTTGCGGGCGGCGGCGGCGTTGTCGCAGGCGATCGAGTCGCTGGGTCAGGTGCAGGTGGCGGCGGTGCGGGCGGTCGACGCGGGCCGGCTGACGCCGGCGGGGCAGCAGGAGATCGTGGCCGCCAACACCGGCCTGACGGAGGCGTTGCAGACGTTCGGCGGCCTGGGTGAGCCGCGGTGGCAGGGGCTGGTCAACGGCCGGCTCAGCGCCGGAGCTGAGGTGTTGCGGTCCGAGCGGCTGCTGGGGGTGGTCACCCGGGCCCAGCCGGGGCAGCGGCTGACGTTGGGCACCAGCGCCCGGGGTTTCGCGGCGGCGATGCAGGTCCGGGCGGATGCGCTGCACGCGGCCGAAGGCGAGATCGACCGGGAGTTGCTGGCCGCGGTCGCCGCCGAGCGGGACGCGCAACGCCGTGCCGCGGTCACCACGCTGACGGTGGTCGCGGGGCTGCTGCTGGTGGTGGTGGCGGCTGGTTGGTGGGTGACCCGCTCGCTGTCGGGGTCGTTGCGGCGGTTGCAGGTCGGGGCACGTCTGGTGGCCGAGCAGCGGCTGCCGCAGATGGTGGACCGGGTCAGCGTCGAAAGCATCGACGAGGCGGCGGTTGCCAAGTTGGTGACGGAGGCGGCCGCGCCGATCCCGGTCGATGGCACGGATGAGATTGGTCAGGTCGCGGCGGCGTTCAACCAGGTCGGTGCGTCGGCGGTGCGGCTGGCGGCGGAACAGGCGCGGCTGCGTGCGGTGATCGGCGCGATGTTCCTGTCACTTTCGAGGCGGCTGCAGAAGCGGTCGGACCGGATGATGGCCAGCCTGGACGGGCTGGAACGGGGCGAGGAGGACCCGGAGCAGCTGCAGAAGCTGTTCGAGCTGGACCACACCGCGACCCTGCTGCGCCGGCTGATCGCGAACCTGCAGGTGTTGGCCGGGGGCCAGGCGGGTCGGCCGCGGGAGGCGTTGGTGGCGCTGCCGACCGTGTTGCAGGCCGCCGGTCAGGGGATCGACGCCTACACGCAGGTGCATCAGATCGGTGTGGATGACAGCGTCCACATTAGAGGGCATGTGGTCGAGGACCTGGCGCACCTGCTGACGGAGTTGCTGGACAACGCCGCGCAGGCGGCGCCGCCGGACCGTCAGGTGTTGGTGGAGGCCCGCCGGGTCGGGGACCTGCTACACATCCAGGTCCAAGACGAGGGCGCCGGCATGACACCCGAGACGCTGGCCGCGGTCCGGGAACGCTTGGCACAGCCGCGGCTGCTGGATCTGCAGGCGACGCAGAAGATGGGCCTGCCGGTGGTCGGCACGATCGCGCAGCGGCTCGGGATCCAGGTCGAGGTCCGCTCGGCGCTGCGGGAAGGAACACGGGTCGACCTGACCGTGCCGGCCGAGCTGTTCGAACACCGGCCACCGATGCCCGAGATCACCGCACCGCCACCGCCGCGAGCGGTTCCGGCAGCGGTCGGGCAGCCCTCCACCCGGCCGGCAGCGTTGCCGGCGGCGCCGCTGCCGGATGGGCCACGGGCCGGACCGGCAGATGGCACGCCGACGGTACCGCCGTGGATCTTCCTACAGATGAGCGGATCGTTCGCCACCGACCCGACCGCCTCATGGTTCGAGACGACCGGGGCGGGCGACCGGCCACCGGCCGGGGGCGGCGAGTTGGTGGGTGCTGGGGTGACGCAGTCGGCGTGGGACGCGCCGACCAGGGCGGTGGCGCCGGTGCAGCGGACCGCGTCGGGCCTGCCGGTCCGGCGCCCGGGAGCGATGGCCTACGCCCCGCTTCCGCAGCCCGCGGCTGGCGGTGCGGTGCCGGCGCGGCGTGATCCGGAGCTGATGCGGGCGCGGATGGCGGCGATGCAGGGCGGGTTGGTGCGGGCGCAACGGACGTATCACGTGATGAGGAGCGATCAGGGATGACGACGCAAGCGATGACGACGCAGCAGCCTGACTGGGGGTACCTGCTGGATGGTCTGTGCGAGGTGGCCGGGGTCAGCCATGCCTTGGCGGTGTCCGGTGATGGGCTGCTGATCGCGGCGAGCCGGCAGGTGCCACAGGAGTTCGTGGACCAGTTGGCGGCGACGACGTCTGGGCTGGCGTCGCTGACCAAGGGCCAGGCGACGCTGATGAACGCCGGCGAGGTGGAACACACGCTGGTCGAGATGACCGCGGGCAGCATCGTCGTGATGGCGATCGGGAACGGGTCGCACCTGACCGTGCTGGCCGCCAAACGGGCTGACCTGGGCCAGGTGGTGTACGAGATGGCGGCCCTGATCAACCGGGCCGGTTCCGCGCTCACCCCCGCCCTGCGACCGGCACTGACGCCATAACCACACGCATCCCCGCTGCTGACTGCCAGCCGGAGGGCGGCCGCGAGGCGCGACACACGCCGCGCATACCGCCGCAGGCGGCAGCCCCAGCCGACGCCCGATGGCGTTGGCCGCCCACGCCTGGCGGCTACCGCCATGTGCCCAGGACCATCCCATTTGTTGAAGGAGACTCGGTGAAACACCGTATGCATCACCGTTGGCGTCTGTTGATGGCGGCCGGGGCGGCCGTGGTGCTGGCCGTGGCCGGCTGTTCCGGTTCGAGCCTTGGCTCCGACGACGAGCAGAGCGACGGGGTGGTCCGGATCGGTCTGGTGTGGCCGACGTCCAATGTGTACAAGACGATCGGGGACGACTTCGCCCGTGGCTGGCAGCTGTACCTGGACAGCCACGGCGGCAAGCTCGGCGGCCACCAGATCGAGACGGTCGTGGTGGACGAGGGCAACGGCCGGGAGCTGGTTCGGCCGGGGATCAAGAAGCTGATCGAGCAGGACAAGGTCGACGTGGTGGTCGGCACGATCAGCTCGGACGCGGTCGAGGTCATCCACCCGGAGACCACGAAGAAGAAGATCCCGTATGTGGCGACCGGTGGCCGGCCCACCACCATCTCCGACGTCACCTGGACGTGGCACACGTCGTGGCAGAACAAGGACGCCGGTAACGCGATCGCCGAGTTCCTGCGCACCACGGTGGCGGGGCCGGTGTACGCGATCGGCCCGAACTATCAAGGCGGCTGGGACCAGGTCAACGGGTTCGTCGAACCGTTCACCAAGGCCGGTGGGAAGCTGGCCAACCCGGACGGCAAACCGGTGTGGACGCCGTACCCGAACACGACCAACTTCCTGCCCTACCTGAACGCGATCGCCGCCTCCGACGCCAAGGCAGTGTTCGCCTTCTACGGCGGCGGGCTGGGCATCGAGTTCGTCAAGCAATATGCCCAGGCCGGCCTCCAGAAGAAACTGCCGCTGTACGCGGCCGGGTTCACCACCGAAGGCGCCGTCCTGCAGGCACAAGGGCCGGCGGCGGACGGGGTCTATTCGTCGTTGAACTACGCCCCGGACCTGGACAACCCGGCCAACCGCGCGTTCGCCACCGCCTTCCAGGCGAAATACCAGACGGTTCCGGACCTGTACAACGTGACCGCGTGGGACGCCGCGCTGCTGCTGGACCGGGCGATCGCTGACGCGGGCGACAGCCCGACCAGTGAGTCGATCAACGCGGCGATCGGCCGGCTCGGCGCGATCGACAGCCCGCGCGGGCAGTGGCGGTTCAGCGGCACACATACCCCGATCCAGACCTGGTATCTGCGGCAGGTCCGCGCGGACGGCCGCGGCCGGGCCAACGTCGTCGTGCAACCCCTGACCACCCTCGGCCAATAGCACCAACCCAGCCCTTCGTTCTCCGGGAAAGGAACCGCCCCGCCATGCTGACCACGACCAGCGGCGACACCGGCCACGGATCGTCGCGGTACACGTTCGACAACGCCGACGAGCAGGGCCCGCGGATGCTGGGCCTGCTGTCCGGGATCCTCGACGAGCACTCCACTAGCACGCTGGCCGGCCCCGCCGTCGGGGTCGGGGCGGGCTGGCGGTGTCTGGACATCGGCCCGGGCGCCGGCAGCATCACCGGCTGGCTGAGCGAGCGGGTCGGCCCGGACGGCGAGGTGACCGCCCTGGACCTGCAGCCCGATCACGTCACCGCGGGCGGCAACGTCAAGGTGCAGCGCGGCGACATCCGCTACATCGATCTGCCCGCCAACTACTACGACCTGATCCACGCCCGGCTGGTGTTCGAGCACCTGACCGACCCGGATCGGGTGCTGGACCGGATCGTGCCCGCGCTGGCGCCGGGCGGGCGGCTGGTGCTGTCGGAATGGGACGTGCTGTCCTGGCAGCACTGGCTGCTGCACACCCCCAGCCAGGACCACGCGGCGGCGTTCGGATCGTTCCAGCAAGCCCTGTTCCGGGTGCTGTCCGACAACGGCGCCAACCTGCCCTGGGCCAGCCGGGTTCCCCTCGCCATGCTCACCGCCGGGCTGGAGCTCGTGCACAGCGAGGGCTCCATGCGCCTGGCCAAGGGCGGTGAACCGTTGTGCCTGCTGCACGAGAGCAACTCGCTGCAGCTGCACACCCGGCTGGTCGCGACCGGACTGGTCACCGCCGACCAGCTGCGCCTGCTGCGCGAGGCGATGAACGACCCGCAGACCCTGGCCTACAGCTACCAGATGTTCACCACCGTCGGCCGCAAGACCGCGTAGGCACACCGGGCCGGTAGCCAACCGCCGGCGCCGGTTTCGGACCAGGGAACGAGAAAGAGGAGGGCGAGGTGGCGACGCCACCACAGCACACCAGCCACCACAGCACAACGGGTACGGGCTTTGGCGCCGGTGGCGGTGCGCGCACCCGCGGACATCTGGGTGGACCATCTGGTCCTTGCGCGGCCGGAAGCGGCCGAGCCCTCGCCGACCACTGTGGACGGACGGGTGGAGGGTGGTGGCGGTGACGGTTGCGGTGACCGCGTTGGACGGGCTGGCGTTCGGGCTGCTGCTGTTCACAGTCGCGGCTGGCCTAAGCCTCATTTTCGGGGTGATGGACGTGCTCAACCTCGCCCACGGCAGCCTCTACCTGGCCGGCGCCTACTGCGCCTACCTGTTCAGCGACGGCAGCCTCCTCGGCCTCGGCGTCGCCATCGTGGTCGGGGCCCTGGCCGGCGTCGCTGCCGGTATGGTGCTGGCGGCGGCGGTGCGGCCGCTGCGCCGGTTTGGACACCTGGCGCAGGCCCTGGCGACGTTGGGGATCGCGTTCGGAGCCGCCGACGTGTTCACCACAATCTTCGGTGGCGCCCCGCTGCCAGCTGATCCACCCGAGGTGTTGGCTGGCAGCGTGCGGCTGGGGGTGCACGGCTACCCGGTCTACCGGCTCGGCTTCGTCGTGGTGGCGGCCGGACTCGCGGCCGGCCTGCATCTGCTGCTGACCCGAACCCGGGCCGGGGTGTGGCTACGCGCCACGGTCGACGACCCGGCGATGGCCGCCGCCAGCGGTGTGCCCACCGGGCTGGTCCAGAGCGCGGCGATGGCCGGCGGTTCGGCCCTGGCCATCGCCGGTGGGGTGTTGGGGGCGCCGCTGCTGGGCCCGGCACCGGGGGTGGATACCACCGTGCTGGTGCTGTCGTTGATCGTGGTGGTGATCGGCGGCGCCGGCTCTATCGGCGGCACCCTGGTAGGGGCGCTGCTGGTCGGCCAGGTCCAAACCCTCGGCGTCCTGCTCGCCCCCACCACCGCACCGTTCGCCCTGTTCGCCGTCCTGCTACTCGTGCTGACCCTGCGATCGCGGCGGGCGGTGCGTACCGCATGACCACCGCCCTCGCACCCACCACACCCACCAGGCCGGCCCCGGCGAAGCGGCGCCGGTCGACGGCCGGCCATGTGCTGGTCGCGGCGGCCGTGGTCGCGGCGATCGCGCTCCCGGCGGTGGTGGACGCCTACACCATCTCCATCGCCTCCACCGCGCTCGTGTTGGCCGCGTTGGCCGTCAGCACCCAACTGGTGACCGGCGTCGCCGGCCTACCCTCGTTGGGGCAGGCGGCCTACCTCGGCGTCGGTGCCTACACCGCCGCCCTCCTCGCCAACACCGGCCTGAGGGTCGGCCCGGTCCTGCTGGCCGCCGCCGCAGCAGCCGGGGCGGGGGCCGCCGCGCTCAGTGGGCCGCTGCTGCTGCGCACCCGTGGTACCGCGTTCCTGATGACCAGCTTCGCCATCGGCGAGCTGGTCCGGACGACGGCCAGCCTGTGGGCCGAGGTGACCGGCGGCGACGACGGCCTGCACGCCCCACCCGTGACCATCTGGCCGGCTGGGCCGCCGCTGGAGGCGGACGGTTACATCTACTTGTACCTGCTGGCCGCCTTCCTGGTCCTCATGCTCGCGGTGGCGGTGCTGCTGCGTAGCCGGCTGGCGGTCATCGTGCGGGCGTTCGCCGACGGCGAGGCCCGGCTGCAGGCGCTGGGCTACCACACTCCAGCCGCGTTGCTGGCCTGGCTGGTGATCGCGGGCGCGGTCGCCGGCATGGCTGGCGGCATGCTCGCCGCCGCTCACCAGTACGTGTCACCGGCAGACCTCAGCCTCGACATGTCGGCCCTCGCCCTGCTGGCGGCTGCGATCGGGGTTGGCTCCATGCGCGGCGCGATCGTCGGGACCGTCCTGGTCGTCGCGGTCCGGGACCTGGCCGGGGTGAACACCTCCGGTCACGCCCTGGCCCTGCTCGGCCTGACCTTCCTGGCCGTCGCCTACCAGCAGCCGCTGCGTAGCTACCTGCGCACCGTGGGGAGGCGTCGATGACCCCGCTGCTGCACGTGGATGGTGTCGGTCGCCGGTTCGGTGAGCTCACCGCCCTCGACGACGTCAGCCTCACCATCGCCGCCGGCGGCCGACATGCGGTGATCGGACCCAATGGGGCCGGCAAGACCACCCTGCTCAACCTGGTTGCCGGCACCCTACCGGCCACCGCCGGCCGAATCGTGTTCGACGGCCGGGACATCACCGCCATGCCGGTCCGGGCTCGGGCGAGGCTCGGCATCGGCCGGACCTGGCAACACCCCGCCGTCTTCGACCGGCTACCGGTGGCCACCAACCTCGCCCTGGCCCACCATCACGCCGCCGGCTGCACCGACCACCCCACCCGCTGGCCGCACCGCAACCGCCCCATCGACTGCGTCCAAGAGCTCGCCGGCGACGCCGGGCTCGCCGAGCACCGGTCCACCCCGGCCGGCAGCCTGTCCTACGGCACGCGGCGCCGACTGGAGGTCGCGATGGCCCTGGCCGCCCAGCCGCGGCTGCTGCTGTTGGACGAACCCACCGCCGGGCTGACCGCCGCCGAGATCGACACCCTCACCCGGGTGCTGGCCGACCTGCCGGACCGTACGGCGGTGTTGCTGGTGGACCACCACATCGACTTCGTGTCTGCGGTCGCCGACACCATCACCGTGCTGCACCACGGCGCACACATCACCACCGGCGCACCGGAGCAGGTCCGGGCCCACGACGATGTGCGCCGCGTCTACCTCGCCACCGACGCCGGTGGCCAGACCGAGACGAGACCACGCGACGATACCGTGCCGGCTGACGGAGCCCGCCCGGTCCTCACCGTCGAGGGCCTGCGCGCCGGCTACCACGGGGCGCCGGTGATCAACCAGATCAGCCTGCAGCTCGGGGCGGGCCAGGTCGTGGCGGTGGTGGGCCGCAGCGGGGCCGGGAAAACCACCCTGATCAACACGATCGCCGGCCTGCACCCAGCCCGCTCCGGCCAGATCACCGTCGATGACACGACGGTGACCGACGCCGGCCCGAGGCGGCGGCAGCAGGCCGGCCTCAGCCTCGTCCCGCAAGGCCGCCACCTGTTTAAGAACCTGACCGTCGCCGAGCACCTTCGCGTGCCACAGCCAGCCCGCCGGCAGACGTCGACGCCGCTGTCCGCGGCCGACATCTATGAGCTGTTCCCCACGTTGGCCGGCCGTCGCCGGCACCGACCTGGCCAACTGTCCGGTGGGGAACAGCAGATGCTGGCCATGGCCCGCGCCCTGGTCGGCAAACCGAGGGCGCTGCTGCTCGACGAACCATCCGAAGGGCTCGCCCCCACGGTTATCGACGACCTCGCCCGGCTCATCACTGACCTGTCCACCCAACACGAGGTGGCGGTCCTGCTCGCCGAACAGAACCTGCCCCTGGCGTTACGCGTCGCCGACCAGCTGTGCGTGCTGCACGAAGGTGCGATCGCGTTGCGGACCACACCGGCCGCGGTCGCCGCCGACCCGCACCTGCTGGAGGGGTACCTCGGCGCGGCAGCCGTCACTACGCCGGAGCCAGCGGCATGAACCAGACCGCGTTCGTCGAGTTGGTCACCCCACGCATCGACACGACCGACCACTGTGGACGGTGTGATTCGGCCGTGGTATGGGATGAGCTGTTCGGCTGGATCAGGGCGTATTCCGGCGATACCGCAGTGCCGGCAGACAGTTGTGGTCTGGTCGCCGTTTCCGGTCTTTGCTGTTCGCGTCCGCTGCTACGTACCACGCCTCCAGCGGTGCGACGCGACGTCCCGGCCCCCGCGAGGTGGCCTCGCGTGGGCCGGGACAGGGTGGATGGCGGCGGTGCCCCCGGGCCGTCGCCATCCACCCCCACTCCTGGGTCAGGGGGCCGGTGATGGCTGCCATCGACGGGCTGCGGTGGCCGCTGGCCGGGATCACCTTTTGCCGCGCCTGCCGGCAGCCGTGGCAGCCGTGGCCGGCTGGCCGGGACCGCCGCTTCTACCTATGCGGCGGCTGCCTCGCCCTGCACCCAGCGCCGCCTGTGGAACGCATTGTCGCGGCGGCCGTCGCCGAACGCGACTGGATCCGTGCCCAACACGACCCACAGCCGGACGTTCGGACAAGCAGAGGGCCGGTGTGCACGATCGTTGCGCTGCGGCATCACCTGGACCGGCTCGTGGAGCGCATCGTGGTCGCCGCCACGGATCCGGTGATCGAGGTGTGCTGGCGGCCGGTCGCTGCCCTTCCCCCGGACAGCCCGTGGCTTGGCCCCTGGATTGGCCCATGGGCCAGCCCACGCCCGGACCGGGGACCGCCCGTCGCGCACCGATAACCCGTTCCATCCTGCCCCCGTTTCGAGGAGACGTTGTGAGCTCAATGCGACAGGTGCGAGACGGGCATCAACTGAGACTTGCCGCAGAGCGCGGCGAGCCGTCCGTCACGAGATGTGGCGGATGGTGAGATCGATCGAGCAGAGGACTGTTAGTGACGAACATTCTGAGGTCGTGGGCAGGGCGCGTCGCAGTGGCCGGAGTCGTGGGGGCGGCGTTGCTGCTGCCCGGCACCGCCGCGATGGCCGGTCCCACGGCGGACGATCCCCGTCCCGACGCGTCCGTGGCGATGGAGCCGGAGCGTGACCCGGTGGCCGGGGCGCGGGAGCCGGAGCGTGACCCGGTTGCGGGGGCGGAGAAGCCGGAGGGTGGTTTCGGTACCACCCGCGTGTGTGGTCACTGCTGGTGATTCTCGCCAGTCATAGCCGCGTGTGAGACGTGGCCGGGGTCCTAGCGGGGCGCAGCCGTTGGGCCCTCGGCCACTGCACAGCCAATAGGCGACGCGTGCCGGACGGCCCGCGCGGAGGACTGATGCGTTTTCGTGCGGGCCGTTCTCCGGTGGACGACAGGGAGGTTGCTGCGATGGGTATGCGGGTGCGGTGCGGGGCCACCTGCCGGCGCGGCACAGCGGCTGCCTGGACTGCGCGTCCGCTCACACGAACCGTGCCGTGCGCCCGGCGAGACGCTGGCGCACTGGCCGTGTCCGCGCCAAGTCGTGCCCTGACAGCCGGTCCGGCTGCCATCCGCCGGCCGGAGCGGCTGATCGGGTGGACGTTGTTGGCCCTGTACGCGGTGGTGTGCGGAGCGCTTGCTACGGCTGCGGTCGATGGGGTCGGTCACGTCGCGGACGAGCTGGCGGGTCGGCGGACGCTGGGCGCCGCGCTCGTGCAGATTCTGGTGGCGGCCGGCGGTGTGGCCTTGGCCGGTCTGCGCGCCGACGCGGTGGTTACCCGGGTACGGCAGGAGGCGACCACAGTGCGGGCGGCTATCGGCCGCACCCGCGCCGCCGCGGACAAGGCGGGGCAGCGATGACACCGACAACGGATATCCCCACCACCCAGGCCGCGGCGGGGGGCGTTGACGCGGTCGTGCTGGGTCCGCTGAGCGTGGACTACACCGTGCACGCCGACCCGGCCGACATACACGAGGTCGTGGCTGACCTGCTGCCAGGCGGGTCGAGGCGATCAGTGCTGCCGGCCGCTCTGGTGGTGGATCAGGCCACGATCGTGCGGGTCCTGACCGTGTTGCGTGGTCCGCGGTTGCACGCCGAGCCGGGCGGCCACAGCCTGCGCGTCGCTCATCGCTTGGCTGACGAGCTCGGTCGGCGGGTGGGGATGGTCGGGGTGGCCGGGCAGAGCCTGCGGACGGACCTGGCGATCCCGGCCGAACTGGTCCGCCATGGCGTCGACCAGCGTCAGGTGAGCGCGGACGACGCTCTGGCCGGCATCACCCTCACCATCCCCGCCGGCGCAGGCCAGGCCGGCGGTCGCCTCGTCTACACCGGCGCCAACCGACGGCTGCCGGCGAGGCTGCGCCGTGACCAGACGGCGGTCGCCGCGTATTTGGCTGGCGCGCGTCTGGTGCACGCCGTACTCGTCGACGACCCGGACGTGGTGCCGGCCCTGGCGCGGGTGCTGACCATCGCCCGGCGCATCAATCCCGCCCTGGTGGTGAGCATCGATACCACGCTCTGCCTGGACCGGCCGCCCGAGCCGCTGTCCGCGTTCGCCGGTCTCGTCGACGTAGCGATCGGTGCCGCGGCCCACGACCCGCGCCAACTGGCCAGCCCGCTGAGGCGGCCGGCCGATCCGGGCGCGGTCGTCGCGAACATGCCCACCAGCCGGCACGGGCTGACCGTGGTGCTGGTCGACACCAACCGGGTCGACGTCTGGCGCCCCGGCCAGAGTGTCACGTCCGTGCCCGCGCGGGCCGTGACCGGGCCAACGCCCCACGGCGACCGGGCCGCCGACGTCACCGTAGCGGTGGTGACCGCGGTCGAACACGGCGGCGATGTGGTGGCCGCGGTCGAGGCAGCGATCAGCGACACCGTACGCCCCTCACCACAGCCTTGCGTTGTCGCGGCAGCGGAGCACACCGCACCGCCTGCACCCCTGCTCGTCGGGGTGCTGTTCGGCACGGCACGGCGCGGACGGGTGGCGGTGTTAGCGGTAGCGGTGCTGGGCTGGCCGGCCGCGGTGGTGGGCCTGGCGGCGGGGTGGCCGATGCTGGCGTGCGCGGCGCTGCCGCTGCCGTATCTGGTCCTGCGCCTGGCCGTGGGCAGGCCGTCATGATCCGACCAGCCGCATCGGCGACCGCTGAGCACACCTTCGACGCGCGGATGGACCGCCGCGAGCCGTGGCAGGTGTACCGGGTGTGGGAACACCTGCTCGGCGGGTTCGAAACCTGCAGCGCCGACCGGGAGTTGGCCTGGCAACTGGAGGCCATCATCCCGGGCGTAAGAGGGATGGTGAGCGCGAACCGGGCGTTCACCCGCCGGGTGGTCACCGGCCTGGTCGCCGCGGGAGTCGACCAGTTTCGTCGACCTGGGCTGCGGGCTACTTTCGGCGGACAGTGTCCACGAAACCCTGATCGAGTGCGGGTCGGTCGCCCGGTCGGTGCATGTGGACCTCGACGTGGTCGCGGTCGACCGCGCCGCCGACCAGATTGCCGGCAGCGGCCGTTCCCACCTGGCGGCGGCGGTGCGCGCGGATCTACGCGATCCGTCATCGGTCTTGCGTCATCGGAGCGTGCGGCGGCTGGTGGACTTCGACCGGCCGGTCGCCACGATCGCGGCCGGGGTGCTGGCCCACCTGGACGACACCACGGCGGCCGGGTTGCTGGCCGCGGTCCGCGCGACCACTGTCGATGGCAGCTTCCTGGCGCTCACGCATCCCACCGCCGACCTGCACACCGAACTCAACGCCCTGGCCATGGTCAACGCCCAGCCCCGCAGCCGCGCCGGCACCCAGGCGCTGTTGGCAGCTGCGCGAGCCGGGGCTGGTGTGGGCACCGCACTGGCGGCCCCGGCCCCGAGGAGAGCGGCTCGTCGCAGACCGGGCGGGCCGCCCGCTACCTGGTCGCCGCGCTGGCTGCCGCGTCAGGAGGCCAACGGTGAACTCGGCGGTGGCAGCCCGTGGCGGCGGCTGGCCGCAGCCCAGCACCGTCCAGCAGCGGCCCGGCCGCGACCGTCGACCGGCCACCCGCAGGAAGCATCGACCACGTCCATGTTGGACACCGCTTGCCGCTGTTTGTCACATCGGACTGTTTGGAGATTTAAGCCATGACTGATACTGCCGATCCTTCACCCGGCCGTAGCTGGCGGCCGCCTGCCCTCGCCGCCGGCGCCGTTGTCCTGATCCTGGTCGTTGCGGGAGCCGTCGTCGGGCCGCGTCTGATCGGCGGCGACGACCCGCGACCGGACCAGGCCGCAGCGCCGGCGGGCCAGGCCACCACGAATCCGAGCCCGGACCCGGCCGGCAGCGGCCCAGTGGAGTGTATGGATGGCCTGGCGGACGCGGTGGCCGCCCGGTCACCCGACCCGGTGCAGGCCGGTCGGTACACGTACGTGCATTCGCGGTGGTGGGGCGAGGACATGTCCTACAGCGAGAAGGAAGGCTCGACCCAGACGAGGGTGATGTACGAGTCCAAGCTGTGGCGGGCCGCGGACGGGTCCGGCCGCCAGGACGTGATCTCGATACCGGGCGAGCGGTCGCGCCCGGACGACAGCGCCATCTACACCGCGGGTGGGCTGGCTGGTGTGCTGCCCGAGCCGATCGCCACCAGCCCGGACGTGCTGGTCACCCAGTTGCAGGTGCACTCGCCGCGCGAGATGGGACCGCAGTGGGTGCTGCGCGCGGTCGCGGACGTCTACCAGTCCCATACGGTGCCGCAGCCGGTGCGGGTGGCGCTGCTACGCGTGTTGGCCGGCCAGACCAGCGGGCTGGAATGTGAGAACGGCGCCGTGGACCGGGAGGGCCGGACCGGTATCGCGGTGGCGGTCAACTCGAACTCGGACAAGACGCGGGACAAGCTGATCTTCGACCCGGCGGACGGGCGGCTGCTGGCCGCCGAGCAGATCATCCTGCGCAACCCGCCAGCGCTCACGGGTCAGACCCCGCGGACCGTGTCGTACTGGCTGTTCCTGGAAACCAGCCAGGTCGCCGACCTGCCCCCCGCCTCGCCCGCGTAGCCACACGCCTGTCCTCAGTGGAGGGTTCGATGCTGGCCGATAACAACAGGGATGTAGATGCCCTCGTGCGGGACGTCGTCCTCGCCTGCACTCCCGCCAGCGGTACGCCGATCGGCGAACCTGCGGTAACCGCGGCCGAACTGCGGGCCCGGGCCAGCCGGCGGCGTAGCCGACGTCGGCGGTGGTCACTGCTCTGGTAGCTGGGCGGCCCTTTCGGCTGGCCTGCGTCTCGTTCGGGGCCGACAAAGGCCGCTGCCGCCCGCCAACCCTGCGGCGTGGACCGGCCCCCCCCCTTGATCTGCCGCCCCGATGGCGGCGATCGCCCACCGCACTTCGCGGTGGACGAGCATCCCTCAACCCCACAAAGGAAATCTGTGAAGATGAAACTCCTGCGCGGGCTGACCGCGGTGACCGTGGCGGCGATGCTGCTGCCCGCTACCGCCGCGGGGGCAGCCCCGACGGCCGACGATCCCCGACCGGCCGCAGCGGCAGCGGTGGGCGAGCCGGACGGAACGGTCTCCCCGATGATCATCGGTGGTCGTCCGGCCAGCCAGGTCTACAAAGGACTCGGCTCGCTGCAGTACGTGCGTGGCGACGATCCGCACTGGCACACCTGCTCCGTGAATCTCTGGGATGCGTGGCATGCGGTGACGAACGCCCACTGTGTGACGACCTACCCGCAGGGAACGCCGTACGACCCGGCGCGGTACACGATCCGGTTCAACTCCACGGACAGACTCAACGGCGGCATCACCACCGGCGTGAAGAAGATCGCTGTCCATCCCGTGTGGGCGTGGGGTGTGGACCCGACCGTTATTCAGGGCGACATCGCGGTGCTGTGGCTGACCAAGCCGGTCTGGACCGTGCCGACCGCGCTGCCCCCCGTCCTTGGGCCGTGGCCGGTGCGGCAGGGCCCGGCGCGGATCGCCGGTTGGGGCTTCACCGCCCCGCCGTTCGAGGGCGCTACGCCACAACACCTGACCGAGACCGACCTGAACATCGTTGACCCGTCGCACTGCGCGGCGGCGAACATCGACGCCTACGAGGTGTGCGTGCTGCACGACGACCCGACGATCTCGCCCTGTTACGGCGACAGCGGCGGCCCGGTGATGACCCCGGGGCGACTGCGCAACACCTGGCACCTGATCGGCACCGCGTCGAGGGAAACCAGCCCGGACTGCAGCGGCGCCGCGGTCTACACCTCGGTGGTCGCCTTCCGCGGCTGGATCAACGCCACGATCGCTGACAGGTACGTCAAGCCGAAGCCGAAGCGGCCCACCCCGTCCGGGCCGCGGACGGCCTACCGCTGGGCAGGCTGCGGGACCGCCTGCTAGCCACCGCACAAATCTCGCGGGCTCCGCGAAGACAGGTTCTGGCTCCGGCGGCAAACAGGGCATCCGGCGCGGCTCAGGCCGTCGGGCCAGAACCCCCACATAGCAACGATCCCAACGCCCCGAGGCGGCCGAGGAGGCAAGCGTGAGAGCAACCAACGCCCAGCGCATCGCGCCGCTGGTCCCCGGCCACGAGCTGACCCAGCTGCGGCATGACTGGCTGGTGGTGGTGCTGACGCGGGCCACCGACCCGGAACTCAAACAGGTGGTCCTCGAACACGTCGCCGCTACCAGCCGCCCGACGCCGCCGTGCAACGCCATGGAGTACCGATGAGTGAAGCCGATTTCGTGATGACCGATCACCCGGCATGGATGCCAGATCGGGACGGTGGCGGCACGCTGCGGGTGTTGGGGTCCGTGGACGGCGGCCGTTGGCTGGTGCGTACCGGCGGACCGACGGCGTTCGTGGTTGAGCAGTTGGTGCCGGCCATGGGTAAGCCGGCGTACGACGTGTTCCGGCTGCCGCCGGACGCGCTGACGGAGTTGCCGCAACTGGCCCAGTCTCTGGCCGGTCTGGGTGCGGTGGCGCGGTTTCGGGCCGGCAACTTGTGGGAGGCGCTCGGTACGGCGGCGGTCCGGCAGATGCTCCAAGGGGCGCACGGCGCCAGGCTGTATCGCGAGTTCTGCCGCGCGTACGGCGAGCGGATACCGCTGCCAACCGGCGAGGACTACTGGCTGTTTCCTACCGCGGAGGCCGTCCTGGCCTTGAGCCGGGAACAGTTCGAGGCGGCCCGGCTGACCTCCAAACGTGGGGTGCTGCGCGACGCCGCCACCAGCTACCTGCGCCACGCTTCGGTGTGGCAGAGCCTGTCGCCGCCGCGCCTGATCGAGCACCTGCGCCGCATTCCAGGGGTCGGCCTCTGGACGGCCCACGCCGCCGCCGCGGACTGGAGCAACGACTGGGCGTTCTACCCCTCCAGCGACCCGACCCTGCGCACGTGGGCCCGCCGCGCCGCGCCGGACTACCCCTGGCCCAGCGAAGAGCGCGCCTTCACCAACTTCTGGCGCACGCTGACCCGCACCCACCTGGGACCCGCCACCGTGCTGACGCTGGCCTTCGGCAACCGCCATGGCAACCCAACAGAACCGCACCCCTAAGGCGTTCCGGACCGGCTGCCACCTCGCAGCCGGCGAGCCGGGCACCCAACCACCTACCGAGAACCATCCGCGGGACTGCCAACCGCGGCAGCAAGCAGCGGCTCAAGAAAAGGGGAGGCGAGACTCGGCGTGGCAGGGCAGACGCGATCGGCACAACCAACCCGAGCCGATGCCGGCCTGATCCGGCGACGGCTGGCAACCGGGCTGCGACAGGCACGCGAGGCCACCGGCCTGACACACCAACAGGTGGCCACCGAACTGGGCTGGGCACTGACCACCATCATCCGGATCGAAGGCGGCACCGTCCGGGTCGCCGACCCCACCCTCATCGCCCTCGGCGGACTGTATGGCAGCGACCCGGCCACCGTCGCCGGGTGGCAGCAGATGGCCAAGGGCTCGCGGTGGCAGCCGTTTCGCGGATACCGGGACGTCATCCCGCTCACCTACCGGGCCTATCTGGGTTTGGAGGCCGCCGCCACCCGGATCATTCAATGGGCGCCGCTGCACCTGCCGGAACTGGTGCAGTCCGCCCGCTACGCCCACGCCATCGCCGAACTCTCCACCCCCCTGCCGGCGGGCGGTGACGTTGCCGACCGCCGGGCCGCGCTGACCGCCGCCCGGCAGACCGGACTGCTCGAACAGCCCGACCCGCCACACCTGACCGTGCTGCTGGACGAAGGCGTCATCGAGCGGCTGGCCCGCGGCCCGGACATCATGCTGGACCAACTGCTCGACCTGCGCCGGTACGTGGACCACCCGCACATCACCATCCAGGTCGCCGGCCACGCGGCCGGCTTCCACCGCGGCCTGCTATCCGCGTTCACCATCCTGGAGTTCGACACCGACCCGGCCCTGATCTTCACGCACCCGGAACCGTTCACCGCCGCCGAGGTCACCGACGAGGCCACCGGCTACCAGCAGACGGTGGCGAGCCTCGCCGCGGCGGCGACCCACCCCAAACAGCTCGACGAGGTGATCGACGCCTGCCTCGGGTTAAACCCGTTCCACTTCGACGGTGTCGGCTCATGACCGCAACCCTGCGCAGGCCCACCCGCGACACCCGCGACGGGACCCGAGCAGGCGGGCCACCGGTCCCATCGCGCTACCCGGGTCCGGGACGCCTGGCTCGGCCCAGCACGACCCGCTGCAAGGCGGCTAAGTACAGAACCTGGGCTCCAGGGGATTGCGGTTGTGCCTGACCTGCCGGATTTCAGCGCCATGACCACGGAGCAAGTCGGTGACTGGTTCCTGCGCACCGATACCACCGCGTTGCTCGCCCAAGCCGACCATCCCACTGAGCCGATGGTGCACGTCAATGTCGAGGAGAAGCCCATCCGTGTCCCGAAGCGCCCGAGTCCATCCGCGACCACAGACCACCGTAAGCAGGTCCCGCTTGCGCAGTGACGGCCGCCCCGCGCACGGCTGTCCTGTTCGGACACCGGCAGCGAATAGGGGCCGGTCAATGATCGCTCAACCGGCTGGGCTGCGGGGCAGTGCCACGGTGACGTTCCCGCCAGCCCTAGCGATCGCTGGACAGAGTGTGGGCGTACCGCAGATGCCGCCGCCAGAGCAGGCTGGCGTGTCCGGCGTCGGCGCCGCTACTGCGGTTGGGTTCGCCGGTACAGCATGGCAAACGGCCGGGATGCGCAAAGTCCACATTCGACGTGACCCGGCCAGATGGCTGATGGCGGACTGGGTGAATGTGCGGGCAACGGCGTACCGCCGGATCAGGAGCCTGAACGGGGCGCGGGTGGCGGCCATGGTCAGCGGCTGCGCCCGCAACGGCGGCGCCGGACGACAGAGCAGACGGGGCGCTATGCACGGGGTGGGGCTGGGGTGCGACGAGCGCTGCGCAGGCTACGGACGCGGTGACCGAGCGGGGGACTGTGAGGAGGGACTTACATGCACCACGCGAGCAGCGGCCGTATTGGCGGCACTGGCGAGGGTGCGGTGGTGCTTCGCGCCCATCAGCACCGTGCGGTAGACGCGATCCTCGCCGGCGTACGTGACGGCGAGCGCTGCTGCTTGGTGTCGGCGTGCGGAACAGGCAAGACGCTCACCTCTGCTGACGTGTCTCGGCAGGTCGCGCCCGCTGACGGCGTGTTGTGTCTGGTGCCGACGGTCGAGTTGCTGGCGCAGACCGTGCGGGAGTGGGCCGGATACCTGGGCCGGTCAGCCGGCCGCGTGATCGCCGTCTGCAACGAGTACGAGGTGCGGCATGCCGGTTGGGGTGCGGCGGCAGCGCTGACCGGCCTTGACGTGCTGGTAACGACGAACCCTGGCCGGCTGGCCGCCGAGCTGGTCGGCCGGGTCACCGTGGTGTCCACCTACGCGAGCCTGCCCGTCATCCAGGCTGCCCACGCTACGCACGGCGCGCCGGCCTGGCGGCTGGTGGTCATCGACGAGGCGCACCGCACGGCCGGCCGGGAAGGCAAGGCGTGGGCCGCGGTGCACCACGACTATGCCGTCCCGGCGGCCAAACGGCTGTACATGACTGCCACCCCGCGGATCGTGACGGGCAAGGGCCCGACGATCAGCATGGACGACGAGAAGATCTTCGGGCCGGTGGCGCACCGGCTCACCTTCGCCGAGGCGATCGAGTTGCGGCTGCTGGCCGACTACCGGCTCGTCGTCGGGGTCGTGACCGACGCGGAACTGGCCGCCCTCACCGACCGCACCGTGTTCACCGTGGACGGCCGGTCGGTGCCGGCCCGGATGCTGGCCGCCCAGATCGCGCTCGGTCGAGCAATCGGCGAGTACGGGCTGCGCCGAGTGATCAGCTACCACAACCGGGTCGCCGCGGCCACCCGCTTCGCGATCACCCTGCCGGCTGCGCTGTCCCTGCTACCGCAGGCAGAACGCGGCGGGCGAGCAGTGGCGGCCTGGTCGGTCAGCGGCCGCTCCACCCCACAACACCGCAGACTCGTCCTAGACAACCTGCGCGACCCCGGCGACCGCACCGTCCTGGCGGCCAACGCGAAAGTCTTCGGCGAAGGCATCGACGTACCCGCGCTGGACGGGGTGATGTTCGTCGACCCCCGCATGTCCACGGTAGACGCCGTGCAGGGAGTGGGGCGGGGACTTCGTATCGGCGACGACCCGGACAAGGTAGCGACCATCCTCGTGCCCGTACTGACCACCGAGGACGACCTCGCGGCCGAACGCTTCGACGCCGGTTGGGAGGCGGTCTGGCAACTGGTACGCGCGCTGCGCGCGCACGACGAGCGAATCGACACCCGACTCGAACGCGTCATGACTGTCAGCCGCAGCAAGGCCGCAGCGGCGGCGAGCCGCGAGCTGCCCTGGCTCGCGGTCACCGGCGCCCCAGTGCCGGCGAACTTCGCAGACCGGGTCCAACTCAAAGCGGCACGGATCCTCGACGGCGGGGCCTGGCAGGAAAGCTACGAGGCGGCCGCCGCGTTCTACGCCGAACACGGACACCTGCAGCCACCTGATCACGTCCAGCATCGCACCCCGTCCGGATACCCGTTGGGCAAATGGCTCAACGAACAGCGCAACCGGTACCGGCAGGGCCTGCTCACACCCGAACGGGTCGCCCTGCTGGAGCAGATCGCGATGGTCTGGGATCCGGAGGACGCCGCCTGGCAGACCCACTTCAACGACCTGCGTGCCTGGCGCACCGAACACGGCGACGCCACCCCGCCGCCACCGCTGCGCAACTGGCTGACCCGACAACGAGTCGCATACCAGAGCGGGCGGCTGACACCCGAGCGAACCACGGCGCTGCAATCGCTCGGCGTCGACCTGACACCGAAGGAAACCGGCTGGAAACTCGGCCTGGACCACGCCCGCCAGTACCGCGCCAAACACGGCGACCTGCACGTTCCCGGCGGATGGCAGGCACCCGACGGCTACAAACTCGGTCCCTGGATCGCCCGGCAACGTGACCTGCACCGGTCCGGCCGACTCGCCGCCGAACGGGTCGCCGCCCTGGACGCACTCGGCATGATCTGGGACGCCAACGAACACCGCTGGCAGGAGGGCCTGACCCACGCCCGCGCCTACCACGCCACCCATGGGGACCTGCACGTACTCAAAACCTACGTCGCGCCCGGCGGTTTCCGGCTCGGCACCTGGGTCGACTTCCACCGCCAACGACACGCCGCCGGCCGCCTCTCGGCCGACCGCACCCAAACCCTGGAAAGGCTCGGCGTCAACTGGTACCGAAACGCCGCCCGCACCGAACCATCGACACCGCCGACAACACCTTCAACAGCGCCGGTCGCACCCGTAGTGCATTTTACCGAACCACCCAAACCGCCGGAACCTTGGACAGCGCCGGCCACACCAGCAGTGCTCTTCCTGCCCCCAACAACATGACCGCCGTCTCAAGTCGAGCCCAGGAACGCAGCGATCCAAGCGTGAACAATGTGGACACTCGCGGGCCCCTCGGCCAACCCCCTTCGACCCTTTGGAGAACCGTTGACGCAGACGAACATCAGCAGTCCTATCCACAGTGGTCGCCACTTGACCGCATCCGCCGCGGTGTTCGATCCCGCCCGCGAAATGGTGTTGCTCGCCATCCACAACGTCACCAAATACTGGCAGTTCCCCGGCGGGCACCTGGAGGACCAGGAGTCCGCCGCGGAGGCCGCGATCCGCGAGGTACACGAGGAGACCGGGGTCCACGCCACACTCTGGACCAGCAGCCGGATCGAGGTGCCCGGCGGGCGCTGGCAGCCCTCGCCCATCCTGACCGTCGAGTACCCCGCGCCGGCCAACCCCCGATGGAACGAGCCAGAACATGTTCACGTCGACCTGCTGTACATGGGCACCGCCGACAGCCTCGCCCACCACCGCCCAGCCCGATGAGATCGACGCGGTGAAATGGCAGCCGCTCGACGCGTTGGACCAGCCGCAGGTGCGATCTGACGTACCCGTCATCGTGGCGAGGGCCTGGCAGCTATTGCAGCGGGGCCACCTTTAGGCAGTGGCAACAACCGCCCTGTGGTCCACGCACCCCGCATGCCCGACCGGGGGCCAGGCGCGACGGCTTGCGTCCGCGCACCCCCGATCCGCTAATACGTTTGAGTGGAAGGATGCCTTCTTTTCGTCATGGCTGCCGTCGTCAACAATCTGCGTCCGAATCTGCGGCTGCGTCGGCGTTACTTGCAGACGCCGGTGCGGATGTACCGCAACGAACCCGGTCGCCGGGTCTGGCTCGTCGGGCTCGTACACCACGGCGAACGCCGCTACTTCCACGCCATCAAAGACCTAGTGCTGGCCCTACAGGGACAGGGCGCGGCGGTCCACTACGAGGAACGGTCGTGACCGATCAGCAGCTCGCTGCGCCGGACATCACCGAGGCCGAGCGGGAAGCGGTCCGGCGGTTCGCGCCCACGGTCACGCAGCTGGACCTGTTCGCGCCGTGGGGCTGGGTGGAGCAGTTGGACGGGTTCGGTGGCGGTGCACCAGCCGCCGGCGTGCCGCGGTCCTGGCCGGACGGCTGGGAGCGGCACGACCTGAACGAGATCGGGATCATGCGACTGCAAGGCGTCGAACCGGTCGCGGAAGGACTGCCGCCGGGCCAGGAGTCGACGGCGGCGGGTAAGCCGTCGAAGCTAGCCCGCCGGCTCGCGCTGACCCAGGCTGCGGTCGAGTTCTGGGGGCAGGCCCAAGGGGTGCGGCTGCCCAAGCGGACCGACGCGGTGATCCTGGACCGCCGCAATGACGTGGCGATCGAGGCGGCAGACGCCGTACCGGGCGACGTCGTGCTGTTGTGGGGCTGTGCGCACCTGGGCGGGCTGCAAACCCGCCTTGAGGCAGGCGGATACGTCCTCGCCGAGGAAACCTGGCATACCGTCGGTCGCCTGCCCAGGCCCAGCAGCATCGCCTTCTGGATGCTGGTCGGAGCGCTGATGAACGTGCGCCGCCTGCCACAGGCGATCAAGCAGGCCAAGGCGGCCTGGCAGAACCAGGCGGACCGACCGGTCGCTGATCCCGTCACCGCGTCGACCGCTGCGACGCTTGGTGACGGCGAGAGCACGACATGAACCACACCCCACGCCCGGCGCCGGCGCATGCGGTGGTGGAGGGTCGGCATGTTCGATGACCCGCTGCTGGCGGCGGTCGCCAGCGCGGTGGCCGGCCGGGCGGTCGACGGGATGGCCGAAGGCGGCAAAGCCCTGGTACGGCGGCTGCGCGGCCGGGCCGCCGCGGACCCCGCAGTCGCCGCCGCCCTCGACCACCACGACCTGGACGGGCAGGCCCTGATCGCGGTCCGCGCGTTCCTACGCGCGGCGGCGCTGGCCGACCCGGATGTCGCCGCCCAGCTGACTCAGCTGGGGCGGCTGCTGCCGCCGCCACGGCAGTTGCCTCCACCGGCCGCCTGGTGGGTGAACCGCGCCGATGACCTGACCCGGCTACGGCGGCTGTGTGGCGAGGTGGGACGCCGGCGGGTCGTGGTGCTGCTGGTGGGGGCAGCCGGGGTGGGCAAAACCGCCCTCGCTGTCCAGGCCGCCGCGGCCGATGACCGGGGGCAGGACGGCCACCTTTACATCGACCTGCGCGGCACAGGTGGCGGTGGCCCGCTGCCGGCGTCGGTGGCGTTGGCGAGGTTGCTGCGTTCGGTCGGGGTTCCGGAGCCACGCCTGCCGCATGACGTGGATGAGCTGGTGACGTTGTGGCGGTCGGTCACCGCAGCTCGCCGGCTGGTCGTGCTGCTGGATAACGCACACTCGGCGCAGCAGGTGCAACCGCTGCTGCCGGCCAACCCGCACTGCCTGGTGTACGTGACCGCCCGCACCGCCCTGCCAGCGCTGGTCGCCGCAGGCGCCCACCTGCTGCCCGTCGGACCGCTGGACGACGCCGCCGCCACCACCCTGCTGGGCCACGTCGCCGGCCCGCAGCGGCTGACCGGCGACCCGGCCGCCGCCGCACGCCTAGTCGGCGCCTGCCGCGGGGTGCCGCTCGCGGTAGCCGTCGCCGGTGCCCACCTGGCCGCCGACCCGGGCCAGACCGCGCGGCGCCTGGCCGACACCCTCACCGCCGCCGTTGCCACCACCGATGGAGATACCGCCATGACCGCCACGTTCGCCGCCGCCTACGACCGTCTGCCCGAGCCGGCCCAGCGCCTGCTCACGATCATGACCGCCCACCCCGGGCCGGACTTCACCCCACCCGCCGCCGCGGCCGGCACCGACCTGCCACCCGCGGACACTCGCGCGGCCCTGGCCGCGCTGGTCCACACCCAACTGCTTACCGTGGACGCCGACGGCCGGTACTGGTACCCCGACCCGGTCGCGGCGTACGCCCGCGCGCATGGCCCCGGCGAACCGGAGCGGCAGCAGGCCACGCGCCGGATCGTCCAGTGGTACCTGGCCGGGACCCTAGCCGCCGCTGGCCAGCTGACCGGCTACCAGCGATACCTGGCCGACTTCCACCCCCAGCAAGGGCTAGCCGTGCCACCCGACTTCGGCGGGCGCCAAGCGGCAGCCGACTGGCTTGAACTCGAGCGGGTCAACCTGGTCGACGCCGTCGCCGCAGCCGCCGCGCAGGGCTGGCATCTGCTCGCCTACGGGCTGGCCTACGCGTCGTGGCCACTGTTCCACCTGCACCGCCATCACCACGACCGGCAGGTGGTCGACCAGATCGCGACCGACTGCGCCCGCCACCTGCACCACCCGACCTACCTGGCCGCGGCCCTGACCCGCCAAGCCTGGGGCTGCAATGACCGCGGCGACCACAACCAGGCCACAGAACTGTTCACCCAGGCTCAGCAGACGGCCGACCAGGCCGGTGACATCTACGAGCGGGCGGGGGCACTTGCCGGGTACGGCACCGCCGCAATCGCTCTCGGCCGGCACGAACAAGCGATCGCCGCCAGCCGCGCGGCGCTGGCCGACTACCACCAACTCGGCGCCCCACGGCGGGCCGCGCTGGCGACCGTGACCCTCGGCCGGGCATACATTGCTGCCGGCGATCTCGAAACCGGCACCGGACTGCTCGCCCACGCGGTCGAACTGTTCGCCGCCCTGCCCACCCCCGACCCGCTCAACCACGCCCACGCCCGAATCCTCTGGGGCCGCGCGCTAACCAAAGCCGCAGACACTCACACCGCCGCCGTGGAGCTGACCGCCGGATTAACCGCGACACGGGCACTGGTCTGGCCACGCGGACAGGCCCTGGCCCTGCTCGGGCTCGGCGAACTCGCCCGACACGGCAACCGGCAGCAGGAAGCCATCGACTACCTGCACCAAGCCGAGGCCCTGTTCAACGAAGCCGGCGACACCGAAGTCACCGAGGTACGGCAACTCCTGCAAGCCATCGCCACCGAGCGCGCCCAGGACCAACAATGACGATGTCAAGCCAGGACATCGCGTGGTGCGGCGTGCAGGGATCGGCGACTCGCAGTGGCCGCCTACCAGCCAGACCTGCCTCGGCAGTGCCTACGCGCGAGTGAACGAAGAAGTCATCCACTCACGTTTGTCTGCGGCCAGACTCCCAGGGTGGCGGGTACCCAACCGCGTAGTCGCGCGCGCGGGGAAGCGGGTCCCGCCAATACTGATTGGGCATGCGGGAGTTGTGCTCCGCGCAAAAGGCGGCGAGATCAGACGCGATCGTCACGCGCTCGAGCGGGCGGCCCTCGAAGTCCTGGTTGACCTTGAACAGCTGGGGCTCGGGATTCCAACCTGAGTGGTCGAACGCCCAGCCGTTCCAGGTTGCATAGACGTGGAAGACTTGCTGTTCTGCGGCCAAGCGCAGCCCGGTGATCCCGATCGGCCTTTCAGGGTGTAACTCCCGACAAACCCAGGCCAGGATGTGACACGCTCCAGCCGCGAAGAATGCCTGGTCCGGGCGCATCCATGAGACTCGCTGATCGGCTCGTTCGAGCGGTGTCCGACGATAGTTCCCTGCCGCTGTCGCCGCCACGACCCGATGCTAACGAACAGTTGCTGCCCTCTATCGCTCCGTCGATCTCGAACATCCTGATGGCAGTTGCGCCAGTGGCTGAGGACCGATCCGCCTCAATCCGGCGTACAAACCTCGATGACACAAACCGTCACCGGGACAAGGTTCGCTGGCGTGAGGGACACATCGATGGCAAGGGCCACACGTCTATGGCTTGCGGCCGGCAGCACCATACTGGGGCACACGCCCTGGTTCGTTGGTCTCGGGCCGCCAGAGCGCGCAGGAAACGAGTCCGGGGTCGACCAGTTCCAACCCGTCGAAGAAGGCGGCGATCTCTTCGCCGGCGCGGGCACGGATTGGTGGGGTGGCGTGCTCGTTCCAGAACTGCATCGCCGGTACGTTCGCCTCGCCACCGAGTTCCTCGGTGGGGTGCGTGATCACCAGGTGGCTGCCGGTGGGCAGGGCGTCGACCAGCGTACGCACGATCGTGGTTGCTTCGTCGGTGTCCAGGACGAAGTTCAAGATCCCCAACATCATGACCGCGACCGGTTGGTCGAAGTCGAGGGTTCGCCGGGCGCCCGTGAGGATCGCATCCGGATCGTGCACGTCCGCGTCGAGGTAGTCGGTCGTGCCCTGCGGGCCGCTGCTGAGCAGGGCTCGGGCGTGTACCAGCACGAGCGGATCGTTGTCCACATAGGTCACGCGGGTCTCGGGTGCGATGGCCTGGGCGACCTGGTGGGTGTTGTCATTAGTGGGCAGGCCGGTGCCGATGTCGAGGTACTGGCGGATGCCGACCTCGCCGGTGAGGTAGCGCACCGCTCGGGTCAGGAACTGACGGTCCGCGCGGGCCACATCGACGATGACCGGGAACATCTGCTTGACCTGGTCGCCGACCTGCCGGTCGACGGCGTAGTTGTCTTTTCCGCCGAGCCAGTAGTCCCAGACGCGGGCGTTGTGCGCCACCGTTGTGTCTATCTTGGGCTTCGGCTGATCGCCGGCAGCGTCGACATCCTGCGACAAAACTACCTTCCTCCCCCTTAGCGTTTGCCGGGACTAGCTTAGCGACGATGCGCCCAGGCCGCGCCGCCGACAACCGCTCGGACGAGGGCTTGAGCTGTCCATCAGAGGGCCCGTACGCCACGGCGGATGCCCGATCTGAGCACATCGTAGAGACCGGTCTCGGCGACCACGGGTGCCCGCCGGGCGGGCTCTGCCCTCCGGAGGCCGCACTGCCGTTCTTAATGATGTGCACGTGCTTCGCCTCGGTGGCTGCGGGACCGGTGGGGAGGCCGGTCCAGAACACGGGCGTGGGTTAATGGTCTCGCTGGCGTCCCTGTCCGCTGGTGGCGCGGCCGGCGATGTGCGGGAAGCCGAGTTGGACGGTGCCGCGGTGGGTGGTGGCGAGTTCGTTGACTTGGGCCAGTTTCTGTCGGGCAGCGGCCAGGCTGACCTGAAGTCCGTCGACTTCTCCGAGCCAGCCTTCCCGCCTGGCCTCGTCTATGCGGGCCAGGAGGTTGTCGCGGATTTCTTCGAGCCGGTGGCGGCTGGCGGGGTCAGGCCGCAGGAGTGGGCAATGCAGACATGAGTGTTCGTGGATGCAGGGGGTGGCGTAGGAGCGTCCGCAAGTGCCGAGGGCGACCTTGCGGCGTTCGAAGTTTCTCTGCATCACGCAAGTTGATCTTGCTCGCGGTTCCACGGTGGTGTGCCTGACTGCAGCGTCGTTGCGAGCGGGCGCGGGATGGAGGTCGACGGCCAGGGGCGGTGCGTCCGTAGGCGGGTGCGCGTTAGCGTGGTGAGGCCGACAACCTAGACGGATTTCGAGCAGCATGGTGGTCGGGCCGCTTGCGCTCGCGCTCAGTGGGCAGCATCCCTTTGTGAACCTCTTGGGGCTTGACTTGTTTGCGCTTTCGGGACTTGCTGATGTTTCCGGCGGGGTTCCAGACTGCATGCCATGGTCGTGCGTGCCCGGCTGCTGATCGCGGCCACGGTGGTGTTGGGTGGGGCGTGGCTGCTCGGTGGCGGCTGGCGGTTCGACCGGTCTCCGGCGTGGTGGAGTTTCGTGCTCAATCTGCTTCTGCCGTTCGCGGTGATATTCGGGTTGGGGGCGTTGGGTTGGTGGTCGATGAGGCGGTCGGCGTTTTCGGCCGCTCTTGACGTCCGCGATGGCGTGTTCGTCGCACCGCCCGCGGCCCTTCAGGTCGCCGCGCATATGTCCTGGTTGCTCGCGATGTTGGTGTCGGTGGCCGGCTCGCCGTTGCGCGATCTTACGTCGGGCAATTCCGACGATTTCGTGTTTGCCATCGTGGCGCTCGTCGTACTGGTGCCGGTGGTGGTCTTGGTGGCGCTGATGGTCCTGTCGTCGTTGCGTGATCGGCCCCGGATCGAGTTGCGACCGGATGGGGTGGGTCTGTTCGGTCGCTTCGGCACGCACGTCGTGCCGTGGGACGCGATCGCGGTCGGCCCGTATCCGCATGTGTCAAGCTCGATCGGGTGGTCAGTCAACTGGATCGGCTTGGCCCGACCCGATCTGGTGCGTCGCCGTGGCGCGGCCAGGGTGCGGCCGGGGGCGCGTAGTGTGGCGTTGCCGCAGGTGGTGGCGACCCATCCGGCGTTCGTCGCTGCCGTGATCAACCACTATCTGTTCTATCCGCAGTACCGCGCGGCGATCGGAACGCCGCAGGAGTACGAACGTCTGTGCCGGGCGCTGACCTTGCCCGGGAGCGAGCTAGTGGACGCCGCGTAGCTGGTCGAGCGGGTCGACGGCGTTAGCTTCGGTGGCCGGGTGGCCGTGGCGGATTTCCCAGTGCAGGTGCGGTCCGCTGGAGTGGCCGGAGGTGCCGACTTCTCACGGTGCCGACCTCGCCAACCGCTATCTCTGGGGATGGAAGCGGCATACAGCCGCCAGGAACGATGCTGGGGAATGCCGGTCGTGCGGCTCCGCATCCACGCGTGCGCCATACCGTCGTGTCAGCCAGCCTTGAACTCCTTGACCGCCCGGAACCGTTGTGTCATAAGCGTGGGTGCCAGTACTGCGGATGGCGGAGCCTTCTGCCGTATGGCCGGCCTTCGCGCGATACATCGCGCTGTCAGCTCTGCGTAACAGCTCGAAGATGCTTAGCTCGCCGGCGACCGGCGCGATCCCGACCGACAATGTGACGGTCAGGCCGGCCACGTTGATGGATGTTGCCAGGGAACCAGTGATGTGCTGGAGCCACGCCGCGGTCGCTCGCCGCCCGGGTGCGGTGAGCACGACAGCGAACTCGTCGCCGCCCAGACGAGCGACCAGTCCTCCAGTCGATGTCTCGGCCAGGTGGCGAGCCACTGCTACGAGCACGACGTCGCCGACGTCGTGGCCGAACTCGTCGTTGATGTGTTTGAACGCGTCAACGTCGACGACCGCGAGAGCATCCGCCGCCGCGAGTGCTGACGGGGCGCTGCTGTAGAGGCCGCGCCGGTTCAGTACCCCGGTCAGCATGTCGTGGTGGGCGGCCTCTCGCCATGTGTCTCGCTCGGCCTCCAGGCGGGCGTTCTCCTTGCGGAGCGCCATGATCATTTTGCGTAGCCGAATGTTGGAGGCGCGACGCCGCGCAATCGGTCTACGGCGCCAAACGATCGAGCGCTGAGCGCTTGAGTACCGCATGCTCAGACATCCGCGGCCGTGCGTCCAACGACCTGGAGCGGTCTCATAGCCAAAGCGGTCATCGCCAGCCTCCCCCGGGTCGCGACGTGTCGTTCGGGCCCAGTTGTCGGCCGCCTGGCAGAGGAACACCGTGCCCTGGCGCGTTGCCTGGCATGCTGGAACCACCACTAGCTTGACACCGCAATTTGCCAAACGCAACGTTTCGCCACGAAACCTGTCGCCGCGGTCCTGATCTGCGGTAGCCTCCGAGGATCGACCGGCCAAGGTTCCAGTCGGCACGAGCGTTGGAGACAGGCATGGCTGTGCAGGGTCCCACCCTGGTACGCAAGCAGCTTGGCCGTCGCCTGCGCCAGTTGAGGGACGCATCTGGGTTGACTGAGCGCCAGATTCTCGCCGAGACGGACCTGTCCAAGTCCACGTTGTACTTCATCGAGCAGGGTCTACGCACTGTCAAACGGAGGAACGTGCGTGAGCTGTGTCGGGTGTATCAGGCCGACGCGTCTGTCACCGAGGCGCTCGTCCGGCTCGCAGACGGCACGGGCGAGCGTGGCTGGTGGGAGGACTTCTCCGACATCCTGCCCGCCTGGTTCCGGCCGTACATCGGGCTGGAGGCTGCCGCTGACCGTCTGATGTCCTACGAACCGGACCTGGTCCACAGTCTGCTTCAGACCGTGGACTACGCCACCGTTGTCTTCCAGGCGTCGCATCCAGACGCCGACCAAGCCGGTCTGGACAGGCACTTGGCGCTGTTGGCCAAACGCCAACGGGCGGTATTCGACCGCGACCCGGCGATCGAGATCACGGCACTGCTCGGCGAGGGCGTCCTAGCCCGGGAGGTTGGCAGCCCGGAGCTGATGGCAGGTCAGATTCAGCACCTTCGACTGCTGAGGCAGCGCGCGAAGGTCGACATTCGGATCCTGCCTTGGACGGCGGGGGCCCATCCCGCCATGACCGGCGGCTTCGCTCTGCTCGCCTTCAACGACCCTCTCGACCCCACCTTCGTCTACCTCGAAACACAGGTCGGCGCGCACTACCTGGAGGACCAAGCACAGATCGACGTGTACCGCAATGTATTCGACCACGTCGGCAAGCTGTGCGTTCCCATCGAAGAGCACCTCTTCAAACCATCCGTCGACAAGGACCGGACCACGTGACAAACGACCAGAGGGCGAACCCCGCGCCCGAACTGCCCAGCTGGGCGGCCGGGGCAAACATCGCAGACGCCAGCTCCGCCCGCATGTACGACTACTACCTCGGCGGCTACCACAACTTCCCGGCCGATCAGGAAGCCGCACAGCGGGTCATCGCCGCCACCCCGACGATTCCGGCACTGGCCAGGGTCAACCGAGCCATGCTGCGGCGAGTGGTGGCGTACCTGGTCGGCGAGGTCGGCATCCGCCAGTTCCTGGACATCGGGTCCGGCATCCCGACCGAGCGGAACGTGCACCAGGTAGCTCAGGAGACCGCTGTGGGCACCAGGACGGCGTACGTGGATGCGGACACCGTCGCCGTCATGCACGGCCGCGAGATTCTGCGGGACAACGACGGTGCGATCGCACTTCGCGGTGATCTTCGCGAGCCCCACGCGATCCTGGACAATCCGCAGCTTCGAAAGCTGCTCAACCTAGACGAGCCAGTCGCCGTCCTGCTGTTCGCGGTGCTCCCGTTCCTTCCCGGTGACGAGGCATACGAGGCAGTCGCCGCGATCCGCGACGTCCTGGCACCCGGAAGTTACATCGCGATCACGCACGTGGTTCCGGACGGCTTCGAAGGTAGCGGCGTACAAACGTCCCTGCAGGTCTACCGACAGCGGACCACCACGCCTGCCGGCCTACGGACACGGGACGAGATCCTACGGTTCTTCGACGGCTTCCACCTTGTCGACCCCGGCCTCGTATGGGTCACCGAGTGGCGACCCGCCAGCGACGATCCCCGAGACTTCAGCGACGATCCCGCCTCGTCCAGCATGCTTGCGGGGGTCGGCCGGCTCGCGAGCAACTAACCCGCGCCTGCCGGGGATCTGCCAGCACGGCTGCGTGCCGCCGGGGCTCGTTTGCCGAGCCAGATGGGAAGGTGTATGCGCGTGGTCGGCGGGCGTCCGAGGGTTAGAACCGCTTTGGCTGTCTGGCTGTGAAGCCGCGCATCGCGGTGTCGAGTTGTTCGGTGAGTTGTTGGCCGAGGTCGGCATCGAGGTACTCGGCTAGGTCGAGGACGCCGAGGAGTATGTCGACGAGGTTGTGGGTGACCTGGTCGATGGAGTCCTGCTGGTGTGGGCTGCTACGGACGGCGTCGAGCGCGCGGCCGAGGTGGATGTTGATGCCTGCGAGTTTGGCTGCGGTGATGAACGGGACGGCCTGGTCGGGGGCAGCCGCCGCGAGTTCGTCGACGTGCTGGTAGTAGAGGTTGGACTGGCGCCAGGACGCGTGCATGCTGCGTTGCGCTGGCTTCAGAGCGCGGGCGAGATCCCGAATCGGTTGGTCGATCACGTCCTCGACGGTCATCGTGCCGTCGGTCATGCTGTCGTGCCCAGTGTGAACGACGATGGTGGGGACACGGATGAAGAGGAGGCTGGGACTTATGCCTCGCCCCTTTGCCCGATGGCACGACCCAGGCCGTGCATGCGATCGCCGGTAACGCTTGGCTTCCTTGCAGGTGGATGGTGCCCCTTGGCGTTGCGTCAGGCGGCTGTTTGCGGACGGCGTGGCACCAGGGCTGCGGCGGCTTCGGCCTTGGCACGTTCGATGTCGAGTTCGGCGATAACGGAAGTGTAGGTGTCGCTGGTGATGGTGATCGAGGAGTGGCCGAGCGTCTCTTGGACGTCTTTGAGGTCAGCGCCGGCCGCTTTGAGGTAGGTGGCGGCGCAGTGGCGCAGGTCGTGCAGGCGGATTGGGGGAAGCCCGACGCCACGGACGAGTTGTTCGAATCGTCCGGTGACGGTCTCGGGATGCCAGGGTTGTCCGTTGGGTTGGACGAAGAAGAGTCCGGTGTCGGGCCAGGACGGGCCGCTGACCAGTCTCCATCTGGCACGGCGAGCGTGGTACGTGCGTAGGGCTGCGAGGGTGAAGCTGTCCAGGGATACGGTTCGGTCGCCGGATTCGCTTTTGACGTCCTTGATGACCGGGGTGTAGCCGACTGTGGTCAGCTGCTGGGTGATCCTGAGAAGGGCGTTGTCGAGGTCGACGTTGGTGTCGGGTAGTCCGACCGCCTCGCCGCGACGTAGTCCACGATGGAGGATGAGGACGAACAGCGGGTAGAGGATGATGTCGTGGTCTTCGGCGTAGTCGAGAAACTGGCCTGCCTGCTGCGGCGTCCAGATCATGACAGGGCTGGGCTGTTCGCCGGTTTCGTGCCACCTGCGCACCGCGTTGTCGGTCCATACCCGGGCCTTGGGCCGTGCCCCGGAGGGTAGTTCCACATGCGCAGCCGGGTTGAACTCGATGAGGCGCCTGGTGATGGCGTCATTGAGTGCCTTACGTAGGGTGGCTCGGATCCGGTTCATCGTGGCTGGCCCGGTGGTCCGGATACCTTTGACGCTGGCGCGGGTCTGGGCGTCCTCGCTTTGCCGGGCGATTTCGATCGCGGTGTTTCGGTCCATGATCGCGTCGTACATCGCCTCAATGTCTTCGACTCTCAGCCTTACTAATGGGATGGTGCCGAGATGTGGGGTGAGGTGGACCCGGATATGTGATTCGTAGCCGACCGCGGTGCTCGCCGCGATTCTGCGCCGCGATCGCAGCCACTGCGCCAGGTATTCGGCGACGGTCATGTCGATGGTGGCGGGTAGCCCAGCGCGGACGCGTCGAGCGATGGCATCGCGGTTCGGTAGCGGTGCGCCCGAGCCTACCTCCAGGAGCAGGTTGGCGATCTCGGCGGCGAGCGTGGCATCTCCGTTGGCCAAGCTGAGCAGGGCCTTGGCGTGGTCGCGGTCGGCTACGGCCGCGTCGCGGCTTTCGAATGTGGTACGACGCAGCTGTCGCCGCCGTTGGCCAGGCATGGTTGGGAGTTCGAGCTGGTATCCCCATCGGCCGTGTGTGGGGCTCCATGTTCCGCCGGTCCGGCGGAGTTGGGGGCAGCGTGTTCCGAGTTTCCTGCCGTTGTCGTCTCGGCAGGCGCAGCGTTTGAAGACGGATCCTTGCGCCAATCTGGGTGGCTCCTTCGGTGATATGCGGCAGCCGGACGGCTGCGGATTCGACGCGGGTTGATCGACGCGTGCCTTCGGCAGCGCGTCAAGTCGTCTGGGACGAGGCCGGGTCGGTCGGCTGTCCATTGCCGGACTCGTCCAAGGCATGCAGGATGGCCGCGACCGAAACCCGGTAGCGGGTACCGAACCGCAGCACGGCGACGGGAAAAATGCCGCGCTTGGCCAGGTCGTACGCGCCCGCGCGGGAGACTCCGAAGATGCGGGCGGCGGTCGGCAGGTCCGTGACCGCGCCGAGGGCGCGGATCCGTTCGACGGTCCAAACCTCGCGCTTGTCGGCGGACGCGTCACCGCCGGTGTGCTCGGCTGGGTGGTGGGTGCGGTGGTGTGGGGCGCTCATCGCGGGTGGTCCTTTCGGGATGACGAGTGTGGAAAGTGGAGGGTGAACGGTCGGCGAGAATGGACCGACGCCGAGGAGGCAGAGGGGGAAGCTGTAGGCGTCTGAGGGACTTGTCGGGACGCGTTCACGATGGACGAATGCGACCGGACTCGCCGAGGTTCCGATGCTGGAACGCCGTTGGCGGCAATCGGTTGACCGTGTTCGGATGAGGCATTCGTAGCGAAGCTGGCCTGGGCCGTCCGATTTGGGAGCGAGACCGGCCCTCGGCGGCCGGCACGCCTCACCGCCCGCCCCTGTAACACTGGACTGCCGAGGTGCTGAGTACCAGGCCGCGAGGAACCGGGCCCGGCAGTCCCCACAGGATCCGCTTGTCGAGCTGGCGGTGCTGGGTTGCAAAGGGCCCGCCGCACGCGGGCCTCGGGACGATCCCGTTCGCCGAACATCGGTCGCGCGGCGATACTGCCGGGCGGCCCGTGGCATCTACCTCGGCCCGGGATCGGACCTTAGGCGTCGAATTGCGATATCGCCAAGCCGGGCGGACCTCACCTCGGCTGACCCCTTCGTGGCAGTGCGTGGTCGATCCGAATGTAGTCTCTTCGTCATCGGTCGATGGAGGTTAGGTTTACCCAACCCTGGCATGGCAGACGGTCGCGTCAGTCGACGCGACAGTGTGGGAGCGCAGGGCAGCCCAATTGAGGAGTCTTTATGAGCAGGTTCGTCATCACGATCGCGCCGGACAACACCGCGGCGGGCGACGCAGACAACGCGTTCACCACGGTACGGGTGGACACGTCGACCGGTCAGGCCCGCATCACGGAGCTGACCGTGCGGGCGGCTGCCGGCGGCGGCCTTACTGCAACCGACCTGCCGCCGATCGACATGAACCTGCTGATCCGTGCGCTGACGGTCGCCGCTCAGCCCCAGGCGCTACCATCGGTCACTCCCGCGTCGACGCCGGCCCCGGCAGCGGACCGTGTCGACGAACCGGAGCGGGCGGTGGCTGCGCCGGTATCCGCCGAACCATCTGCTGCCGCGCCCCGCCGACGGGCCAGGAAAGGTGCCGCAGGGACCGGTTCAGCCCGGAAGACCGCAGCCGGGAAGTCGGGTGCTCGCAGGGCGACGGCGAAGAAGGCCACTGCGGCCAAGAAAACTGCGAAGGCGACGGCTCGTGGTGGCTCGGCACCGGACTCCACTGCGACCGCTCCGCGTCCCTATCGGCGGATGCCTGAGCCGGAACAGGTGATGGATGTCTACCGGCTGACCGGGTCGATCGCTGCTGTCGCGGATCACTTCGGTGTGCCCAGGCACACCGTTGCGGGCTGGGCCCGACGGCTGCGTGGCCAGGGTCACTCCATCGGCCGCCAGTAGACAACCCGCCCGAAAGAGACCGCCGACCCCGCCACGGGCTCGCCTTCTCCGGCTTGGGCACTGTGCGTGGTGATCGACCGTTAGCGGCTGAGGCTCGTGACGCGCGATGGCGTGACCGAAGAGATGTCGGGCTACGGGCGTTGGGCCAAGTCGACCGATGACAGGCCAACCGTGGGCGCCGCGTCTGCCCACTGTCGAGCGCCGTGTGGCGCATTGGCGGGGCCTCCACTCGGCCGGGTGGAGGCCGCAGAAAGGTGGGACTGGTCAGCCGCGTGCGCGCGTGGCGAGCCAGGTCGACAACAGGTGCGCCTCGGCGACGGTCAGGTCGTGGGGAAGCTCGATGGCGATGTCCATGCCGGGCCGCAGCGGCAACCGCGTAACGTAGGTACCGGATGCGGTCTTTCGCGAGACGCGCAGCTTGGTGTCCCAACCTGGGTCGCCGTCAAGCCAGGCGCGGTGGATTTCGAAAGCGCGGCGTAGTCGGGTGATGCAGGTGGCGTTGCTGACCATCGTCTTTCCGCGAACGATTGTCACCTGCTCCATGAGCGCCTCGGGCGCCACGGTGTCGAAGCCTTGATCGGCTGGCAGCGCCAGCTCGTCTCGTACGGTGCGCCAACTCGATCGGATTTGGATGAGGGTGTTCCGGGACAGGCCGCAGTGCTGGCTCGTGGTGATGAGCCAGTCCAGGAAGGAGGTGAGGCCGGCGACGGTACGGCGGATCCGCTCGAGCCGAAGTAGAGCCGGGTCGGCGCCGGGACTCTGAGCGGTCGATCCGGCATCTGCCGGCTGCTGCACCGGCCGTCCGTTCACGTCGGCGACCGGTTGGGCCGCCGGAGCACGAGGCGTCGCGGTGGTCTGGCACAGGTCGATGAACCTTCGTGCCGCCGACCGTCGTCAAGTGCGGACGCGGCGTTGTACCGGGGCCGCGGCGGGTAGGTGACGGGTGTCGTTGACGGCGGCCAGCCAGGACGGCAGCGTGGGAAGGTCACGGCGCGGCCCGTACGCCAGGAAGGTGCCGTCGGCAGACTGGCAGCCGATTGCTGCCGCATACCGTAGCCGACGCAGGCTGTTGATTCGTCCCATGTGGACGGTCAGCCCGCGTGCGCGGGCTTGGGCGGCCAGGTCGGCTGCTGCCGGCCCCAGCTTCCAGGTGGTGCTGCCACCAACAAACAGGGCATCGATGGAATCCCACGGATGGGTAGGTGTTCGAGGCCGTCCTGGGCTACCAGGGCGACTGGGTAGCCGGCGTCGCGGATGCGGGCGAGCATCGGCGTGGACCTGGCCAACGTGGCGGCGGCGTCGCCGACAACGTCGGGGGCGGTGGCGAACCCGCACCGTTGGGCGTGGGCGGTGTGGCGGCCCAGCCAGGCGCGGTACCGGTCGTCGCCGGGATAGTGGCCGGCGTAGCAGGCGTTGTCGGCGATCCAGTCGATGCCGGCCCGGGTGGGCTGCCGCCGGCCGGGGTGGCGATCAGCCCGAGCCGGCCGACGCGGATGGCTTCACGGCGAGCGGGCCGGAGGCGGTGGCGTAGTAACGCACGGGCGGCCAGCACAGCGGCGACGGGCACGATCGTGGCGACGGTTTTGACCCACATCTGGCTCGCGAGCGCCGACCAGACGGGCAGGCCGGCGTGGGTCAGGAACACGATGGAGTCCAGTGGGGCGCCGATCATGTTGGACGCCAGGACCGCGCGTAGGAACCCGCGTTGGCGTAGCGGCTGGTATACCAGCAGATCGGCCAGTTCGGCCACGGCGAACGCGGCGGCCGAGGCGAACGCGAGGTGGGGGCCGGCCGTGGCTGCGCTGAGCCCGGCGCCGACAGGGATGCACACCAGCACGGCGCGGCGGCCGGCGAGGTCGTGGACAACGTCCCGGGCCAGCAGCGTGAATCCGGCGGCGATGGTGCCTGCGGTGGCGGTCAGCCCGAAGCCGACCGGGACGAGCCTGAAGGTGGAGGTGAGCCAGTTCGCGGCGATGACAGCGACGGCGAAGGCCGCCATCGCCGCGACCGCTCTACGGTGGCGGGCTGGCCGGTGCGGCCAACGGTGACGGGGATACGGTGCCCGCTGATGCAGGGCGCTGGCGGACGGCGGGCTGGGGACGCGGGTGGTCGCTGCGCGGTCGGTGGCCGCTGCGGTGGGTCGCCGTGGCGGTGGCATTGGGCAGGTCATGAGGAAAGGGGGGCCTCGTCTCGGGAGAAAGAAGATGGGACCGCCGCGTGGCGCGGCGGGTCCGGATATCGGCGGGGTGCCGGTGGTGGCGGGTTTGGCCGGATGGCTGCGGACGCCGGTGACAGAAGGGGCTGGACGTCCGCACGAGCTTGCTGACACGCCTTGGCGGGTGTTCAGGTGTCGAGGTCGGCCAGCTGAGGCAGCCCGGTACGGCGCATCCGAGGCTGGCCGCTGATGCCGGGCTGGGCGTCCAGTTGGTCGATCAGTTGCCGGCGCGCGGTACGTGGTCGGCGTTGTCGGCGGTGACCCGTGACGGCCAGCAACGCGTACGCCGTCAGGCAGCGCCGGACCGGGTGGTCGGCCTGTGTGGTGAGGCGAGCAGGGCCCGGCCGGGTAGGCGCCGGGTAGGACGGCGAGCGCGGCGATGAGCTGCCCGGCGCCGGCCTGGATGGCGTAGTCGTCGTTGGGCGCCCGCACGGCGACCGTGACCGGTACCTCGACGCCGATAGGGGCGAGTGGTCAGGCCGAGCCGGGCCAGCGTGTCCTGGCCGTCGCGTCGGTTCAACGCGCCCCGCGACCAAGTCCCGGAGCTGGCGGGTGAGGTGGCGCCCGGTCGGGTCCGGGTAGTCCCGCCGCCAGGGGCGGCTGGTTTCAGGCGGCGATGGACAGGACTTGGTGGACCATGTCCGCCCAGTCGTCGCCGAGCAGGCTGGGGTCGTGGTCGAAGGTGAATTCGGTGAAGGTCAGCCCGAAGGCGGCGCCGTAGCCGTCCAGGAACGCCGAACTGGTCGCGGTGGCGCCGGCCCGTCCCGCCGGGTGGAGCACGAGGCTCTATGTGTCGGCGTGGAGCACGACCACGACGGGTCGGCCACGCAGATCGCGGCCGATCCGCAGCGCGTCCGGCGGCGGTGCGGCGGCCAGGGCCGGGGCGGCGTGGATGATGTGCGGTGCCTGTGGCACCAGCCTCAGCGGCATCTGCATCGGCTTGTCCACCAAGGGGTTGATCCCGCGGCGGGCGGCCTCGGTGAGGTGATGGCCGAGTTGGTTGGCTGCCCCTCGCCGGTCGCGTTGCACCGCCGTCAACATGGCAGCGGTGGTGGTGGCCGGTCGCACGATGGTGACCGGGAACGGGCCGGGGGCGGCGTTTGCGCTGGTGCGGCGCCCGTCCCGAGGCGGTGGTCGTGGCAGCGGGATCGGTGATCGGCATCGTGGCCTCCGTCAGGGCGACCGGCACACACCTGCGAACGCGGTCGCGGAACTGGCCGGCGGCAAGGCTGGATGGTGGGTGGCCCCGCGCCGTTGGGCGGGTCTGGCTCAGGACGGCGCCTGCCATCGCAGGCGGGCGATACGTGCTGTGCCGTGATCGGCGCGTGGCCGGCTGGGAGTGTTCCAGCTCTGCCGGGGCGGCCGGGCGGCGACCACGCGCCAGCCGGCCGCCCGTAGGCTGGCTCCGCTTTCGGCTTGCTGGTTGTAGGTGATCAGGCGGCGGTAGCCGAGGGCTTTGGCGGCCTTCCACGCCGCCGCGTACAGCAGGCTGCAGGCGTTGCGTGTGCCGTCGGTGGCGACCCGGGTGACTTCGACTCCAAATTGTCCGATTGCGCCTGTGGACGGAGGCCGGGTTCAGACCGTTTCCCGCCGCGATAGATGATCAGCTTCGGCTTCGATGGCCAGCACAGCTACGGTATTGATCGTGCAAATGCCGGTCGTGAACGACGCGAGGCGATTGATCAGGATCCTGTGTGGTGTGGCGCGCAACCCGTCGGTACCCATGGACGCGGTACGGCGGCTGCTCCGGTTGCCTGCAGCCGCGGAGCAGATCGCCCGGCGGCGCGTCGACATCACCGACGACCTTGCGCAGGCCATCGTGGACCTCGGCGATGTGCGGGCGGCGGAGTCCCTCGGCAACAACGATCACCTGCCGACCGGAGTCCGCTGGCGTCTGGTTACACATCCCGAACCGTCTGTGCGCGCGTCGGCCGCCCGACATGCAATCCCGGAGCGGGTACGGCCAGGCTGCGAGGTGCCTGCCGCGATGTTGACGCGCTTGGCCGAGGACCCGGATCCACAGGTGCGGGCACGCGTCGCCGAACATGCTTCGACACCCGAGGATGTTCGCGCACGGCTTGCCGCAGACGTTGATCCGACGGTCCGCAGGACGATCGCGGAGTGGTGGAAGGATGCCCCTGAGTCGGTGCGCCGGTCGCTGTTGACCGATGTCGACGCTGACGTGCGCGCTGCGGCGCTATCGCCGTGGCACCCACCGCCGCCACCAGATCTTCACGCCGTCCTGCTGGCCGACGAGTTCACACGTCATCTCACGCTGCCCCATGTGAGACTCGCGCCGGCCCTTGCCGCCGAGCTCGCCGCCTCGCCGGACGACCGTGTCCGGGCCGCCCTGGCGATTCACCCCGACCTGCCCGCGTCGACACGCGAGAAGCTCACCCAGGACTCGGACCCACTGGTGCGGATCCGCCTGGTTCAGAACCCGACCACGCCCGAGGCCGTGCGCGTGCGAATACTGGCAAGCCTGGAGGCCGAGGAGGGTCAAGCGAACCGCTTCATCATCCCGTACTTCCTACGCAACGCCTGGCGGGACAAGGCAAGCCTCGGCTGGCTATGGGAGGCGCCCCTGGACGAACGCCTCGCCTACCTCGACTCCCCACATGCATTCTTCCGAGAGGCCGTCGCCGCTTCTCCCGGCCTGCCCCGGCAAGCCATCGACCGACTGCTGGCCGACCCGGACATTGAGGTCCGCCGCATTGCGGCAAAGACGCACGACGCTCCAGCACAGATCCTCGAGCAGCTGGTACGTGACCACGGCGACACCATGCACATCAGGCCGTTGCTGGTGGAGCGCCCGAACTTCCCGCGGGCCGCGTTCGCCGATTTCGCCGTGTCGGAGTTGCCTCGACTGCGGCGCCTCGCCCTCTGCGACAAGGACCTCCCAGCCAACCTCGTCGACCTGCTCACGAGCGACCCCGAGCCGCACGTCCGGCGGGCGGCCGCCGAACACCCCAACCTGACGGTTGGCTGCCTGCCCGCGCTGTTGACCGACGACGACTTGGACGTCGTCGAAGCGGCCGCAGCCGCACCACTCCTACCAGCTGACTGGATCAACCGCCTGCTAACACAGGCGGAACTCTGATGCTTGGCCGGACCTCACCCCTGGACAGCTCAAGCGATGTAGTCCAGGAAGGCTCGAGCGGCAAGCTATTCCGCAACTTCTGATATCCGGGGTTGCGGGTAGGGTCTGTCCGTCATCGAGGTGCCGGGCCACCGGCCGGCCGACGATCGCGACCCCGACCAGCACCTCGTCGTTGGCGACGCCGATGGAGAACTTGTGGTCCGGGTGGCGGCCGGTGGTGGCGGTGCCAGTCGGTCACGAACTGCCGGGCTTGGGCGAAGGTGACCGGCACGGTGTGCAGGCTCACCGCGGCGCCTGCGCGTGGCCGGTGTCGGGAAGGTGGGGCGTGAGCCTGGTCAGGGTCTCGTCGAGGAACGCGGCGCTGATGTCGATGCCGGCGAACCTGCGTCCGAGTTGGAGGGCTGCGAGGCCGGTGGTGCCGGCGCCGCAGAACGGGTCCAGGACGAGCCCGCCTTCGGGGCAGCCTGCGGCGAGCGCGCGTAGCGGTAGGTCGAGCGGGAACGGGGCGACGTGCGCTCCGTGGTAGGGGCGGGTGGCGATGCGCCACACGTCGCCGGGGTTTCGTCCGGTCGGGTGGGCTGCGGTGTGGGCGTGTCCGACCGGTCGGAGGTTGCCCGCCCCGGCACCGGCAGCCATCTTGCTTGTGTGCTTGCCTGCGCCGTGCCGGTTGGTGCCGCGCCGCCGGCTGGTGGCCTCGAGGCCACCAGTTTGTCCTTTGTGGATGCCGCCGAAGACGCGGGTGCCGTCGGCGGCGTCGGGCCGGGTGAGTGGGATGCGGATGGGGTCGAGGTCGAAGTGGTAGGTGTGTGAGCGGGTGAACAGGAACAGCAGTTCGTAGGTGGTCGAGAGCCGGTCGCGGACGGACTCGGGCATCGGGTTGGTTTTGGCCCACACCACGGCGTTGCGCAGGATCCATCCGGAGGCTTGAAGAGCTAGCGCGGCTCGCCAGGGCACGCCGATCAGGTTCTTGGCCGGTAGCGGCGCCGGCCGCCGTGGTGTGGGGAGTTGCCGGTGGCCGGTGATGCCGCTGGTGGTGTCGTAGGCGAGGCGGTTGCCGGAGCTGTAGCTGTCGCCGAGGTTGACCCAGCACGTTCCGGTCGGTGCCAGGACCCTGCGGGCTTGGTCGAACACGGCGACCAGGTGGGCGAGGTAGTCGTCCAGGCTGGGTTCGAGGCCGTACTGCGGGTCGACCCACCGTGCCCGGCAGGTTGGGCAGATGGTGCCGTCGGTGCGGCGGGTCCGGCCCAGCGGGTGTGGGCAGGTGGGGTCGCCGCCGTGCCAGGTGCCGGTGCCGTAGTCCCGCAGCCCCCAGAACGGTGGCGATGTGATGAGGCAGTCGACGCTGTCGTCCGGCATGGCGGACAGCACCTGGTGGGCGTCGCCGAGGTAGAGGCTGACCGGGCCCCGCCGCTGGTACGCGAACTCCTCAAGGGGTGGCTTCGGCTGGTTGTGGGTGGTCATTGGTGTGCCGCCCAGCGGTGTGGGCACAGCAGCAGGCGCAGGGCGGCGGCTGCTTGTTGGGGGACGACGCCGTTGCCGAGCACGCGCAGGGCGAGGGTGCGGGGCAGGCCGAGGTCGGTGACCCAGCCGGGCTCGAGGCCCATGAGCCATTCGACGAACGGTGGGGCCAGGACGGGTTTGCCGTGCTGGCCCGGCTGGGTCGGGTCGGGTGCGGGACGGCCGAGCAGGGCCTGCCAGCGGGCGACCGCGTCGGCGTAGATGCCCCACCGGCCCGGCTCCGGCACCGCGGCGACGGTGGTGGCGGGGTCGGGTGGGAGGACGCTGATGGTGGTGCGCAGGTTCTGCCCGCCCTGACGGACCCCGGGTCCTCGGCTGTCGGAGACGGTCGGGGTGGGCAGGAGCCGGGCGACCTGGACGGCCGCCGAGGGCAGGGTCAGGTCGCCGTGTGAGCCGCGCTGTCCGGGGCAGCCCTTGGTGCCGTCGGTGGCGCGTGGGGTGGGCAGCAGCCGGGCGGCGTCGGTCAGGGTGCGGCCGGCGTGGCCCGCCTGTGGGCTGCTGCGGCCGGCGGTGGCGTTCGCTGACGACCGCGAGTCCGCCACCGTCGGAGTCGGCAACAGCGTGTTGGGCTGGTCGGGTCGGCCGCCCCGGACCGGTTGGTAACCACGGACGGCCGATTCGAGTGTGGGGCGCCAGGTGTCGCGGTGGGCGCCGCTCATGTAGCCGGTGCCGCCGCCGGCGGTCGGCGTCGGCAGCAGGACCCCGGACCCGAGTTCGCGGACCAGTTGGGGCAGGGCCGGCCGGCGGGCCGCCCCGGGCGAGACGGAGCGGTTGGAGCCGGCCGTGGCCGCGGTTGGCGTGGGCAGCAGCACCGGTTCGATGCCACTGGTCTGGGTGAGGTCGGGTAGGCCGCGTGGCATGCCGGGGCCTTTGCCGTCACGCGCGCACGGCGTCGGCAACGTCGTCAGCGGCGCGATCGGTTCGGATGGCCAGCAGGAACAGCCGGTCCCGTCGGTGGGCGGCACCGATGTCGGATGCGCGTAGGCAAAGCCACCGCGTGTCGTACCCGAGCGCGGCCAGGTCGGCGTGCACGACGTCGAGACCCCGGCGGAGGAGCGCGGCCACGTTCTCCACGAACACCAGCGGTGGTTGAAGCGCGCGAACGGCGTCGGCGACGGTTTTCCACAGGCTGCTGTGGACACCGTGGATACCGGCGCGTTTACCGGCGTTGGAGATGTCCTGGCAGGGGAAACCGGCGGTGAGCACGTCAACGGGCTCAACACCGGGCCAGTCGACGGCGCGGATGTCGCCGAGGTTGGGCACGGCTGGCCAGCGGGCGGCCAGCACCCGGGCGGCATGAGGGTCGGTTTCGGCGTACCAGGCCAGCCGGCCGCGCAGCACCAGCTCGACGGCCAGGTCGAGACCGCCGTAGCCGGTACACAGCGACCCGACCCGCAACTCTGCGGTGGTGGTGTGGGCAAGGCTCACGCCACCTCCCGCAACCCCACCCCACCCGCCGCTTCAGGTGGGTTGGTGGGGTCGGTGCGGCAGGTCCACGGCCCGCACCCCTGCCGCCCCGCGCCGCGGTCGGACCGAAGCTCCACCTGGTCCAGCGGGATCCGGGCGGAGTGCAGGAAGAACCGGCCACGCAGCGGATGTCCATCGGCGTTGGCGCGGGCCGACCCGTGCCGGATCGCGGCGTCGAACGCGACCGCGTCGGCCCACTCACGTGGGCTGCCGCTCTTGAGCCGCTGCCAGAACACGTCGTTGTGGAAGGGGCACCCAACACACGCGCTGCGTGGCGTGTCCGCCAGGCCGTGCTCGGCCAGGAATGTCACACAGTCCCCGCGCCGCCAGCCCAGGTCGAGCAGCGGGAAGGTGTGCCGCATGTACCGCACGTCGGCGTCCCGGGCACGGCCGATCTCGTCGACGGAGATACCGATCGCCATCTGCGCGTACACGCCGGCCGGGACCCGGCGCGGGTGCGGGTAGCCGAGCCGGGCGCGGACCTCCCGCTTGATCGGCTTGATCTTGTACTCGTTCGTACATTGACGACGAGCCATACCTTGTTCGCCGTTCGGGCCGAGGGTGAACAGCGGCATCGACGCGAACCGGTGCCGCGGGTCGAGGGCGTCGTCGCGGATGTGCCCGTTGGAGACCCGCACCAACGGAATGCCCGCCGCATCGGCGATCACCGACAGCCGCAGCAGATGCCTGTACACCGCTGCCGGTTCCCAGCCCGTGTCGGCGAACACGGCCGCGTCGAACGTGGGGATCGCACCGGTCGCGGCGAGCACCAGCAGGGTGCTGCTCTGCACCCCGGCGCCCAGGGACAGCATCCGCAGGGCCGGCCCGGTCACGACGACACCCCCGGCCCCCGGCCTGAACCGTCCAGGCCGGCCGAACTGCCGGAAATTGGTGGTTTGGTCAGGACGAGGACGTCCTCGTGCGCGATCAGGTGCATCGGCACCCCGCCGGCGCGGGCCTTGCGGACGGCGGCCAGTTGGAAGAACGACGGCCGGGCGACCAGTGCGCCGTCGCGGACGGCGGCCAGCAGTGCCACGCACCGTTCCACCGGCACCAGCCCGGCGGTGGTGCCGGCGGCGATGACTGCGGAGGGCAGGTCGACCAGTTCGCCGCGGCGCCGCCACGGCCGGGCCGTGACCACCACGACCCCGCCGGGCCGCAGAAGTTGTGCGCAGCCGGCCAGGATCTGGGTGAACCCGGCGGCCAGGCCGGGCAGGTCCCGGTAGGCCAGGTTGCCTTTGTCGGTGCCGTCGTTGTAGCGGTTGTCGGACTTGTGCACGCCGGCCCCGGCTTCCGGGCGAACGAGGCCGTGCACGGTCGGCCCGTAGGGCGGGGAGGTCACTACCAACGCGACCTGCCCGTGCAGCGCGGTGGGCAGCAGGGAACCGATCCGGGTGGCGTCACCGCGAATGACCGAGCCGTGGCCGGTGGCGCCTTGGGTGTGGGCGTGGGCGAGGTTGGCGTCGGCGACGTCCGACCAGCGGGACTCGTACTCCACTCCGATCGCGTCCCGTCCGGCGTGGACCGCCTCGACCAGGGTGGTGCCGATCCCGCACATCGGGTCCAGTACCAGATCCCCCGGTCGGGAGTAGGCGGAGATCGCGTGCGCGGCGATCGCCGGCAGCATCCGCGCCGGATGCGCCACCGACCCGGCCACGTAGCGTCCGCGCCGCTGTACCGGCCCGGTCCGCTGCGCCGTCACCCACACCGAGAGGCGCTCCGCGCTGGGATCGCCCGGGTGCTGCTCGTCGTGTTCGGTGCTCGTGGCGGATGTCGGGGCGGTCGGGTCCAGGCTGTTGTCGAGGGTGTGGTGGTGCTTGTCTTGGCGGTCAGGCATGGCGGCCACCGCCGGTCGGGGTGAACACGAGCAGGTCGGCGTGCACGCGGGCGTGCACCACCACCTGCGCCCCACCGCCGCCGTCTGCGGGCGGGACGAGTTCGTGCGGGCGGACGTGGTAGACGAAGTGGTCGCCGTCGGCGCGGGCCGCGACCGCGACGATGTGCTGCAGGTAGCCCAGCCCCGCACTGGCGGCGGCGACGACCAGCGGACCGAAGTCCTCCGGCGTGGCCGCCAACCCGGCCGGGACACCAACCACCAGCACCAGGCAGCCGCCCGGGCGCAGCAGCTTGGCGCAGGCGGCCAGCAGCCACGCCAACCGCACCCGGGCCGCGGCATCGTCGCCGTGCAACGGCCACGCGGCGACCACGAGACTGGTGGCGCCCAGCAGACTGCCGTCGGCCGGCAGCGGCGGGACCGGTTCGGCCGGCGGGGGCAGGTCGGGATCGGTCAGGTCGTCGCCGAACCAGGCGGACAGCTCCGGCGGCTCCGGACCGTCCTCCTCAAGCCATGTGTGCCCGGCCGCGGCACTGCCGGGCTCGGCCGGGCCGGCGGGGTCGGCGGACTCGTCCTCGCCTGCGGTGTGGGTGGGGCCGATGATCAGGGAGGCGTTGTCGGTGAACCACGCCGGGTGGTGCAGCCGACGCCCACGCAGGCAGGCGCCGGTGAGGGCGTGGCCGTCGGTCAGGTCGACGACCGCCTCACCGGGCCGGCTGTACGCGGACACCAGCCGGTACGCCAACCGGACGGTGACGGTGTTGGTGGGCTCGTCGTTGTGGCCGGCGGTACGCCAGACCGTGATCGGCACCGGCGGGTCACCAGGGACCAGATCGGCGTCGCCCGAAGGGTCGGGGACAGGAGACGGGATGGAAGGCGGGTGCGTGCTCATCAAAGTGGTGGGCTCCGCGCCACGCCGCGATGCGCTGACACCCCCTAACCGGGGTTTGTGAGAGCTGACGAACGCTCCCCGCCTCTCACACCGCTCTCACACGCGAACACAGTCCCGATTCGTCCACCTGTCCGTGGGCGGGGGCGCGCGAAGGCACGCCGCTTCCCGCCACGCCGCCGGCGGTGGCGAGGACCATCGACAGGGGGACACGGGGTCGGTGCGGCCCTGCGGACGCGCGTGGATCGAAGTGCCCCGACGGGACGTTCCGGTGCACGGGCTGTCAACAGCCCTCGGGCAGACCGCTTGACCGCGTGGCCCGGACGCAGGCCTCGGGCGTCGATGGCGCGGGTCAGCGGAAAGGACTTCAGGGGATGTCAACGGTCATGCCTGGGTCGTGCGGCGGACGGGGACGCGGACAGCACGCCGGGTCAGGACAGTCGGACGTGTGTCGCGTAGGGCGGGCGCCGGTCACGAACGCCGACCGCCAGCGGGGACATGGTGTGTCCGGTCACGGGTCCGTCCGCTGGCGTCGATGACCGCTCGCGGGGGAAGGACAGGTAGGACGTGCGCGTGTCCTGGCGGTCGACGCGACGGGTGACCGTGACCGCGGGCGGACAGAGGTCCTGTTAGACGGACGCCTGTGTCCGGCGGGCCGGCGTGTGCCAGGAAGCCGGCTGCGACAGCAGCGTAAGACTGGCTGTGACAGGGGTGCGAGAGACGTGTCAGAGCCGGGCATGACCGATGCGCCGCCTGCGACAGCCCTCTGAACTGCCGCCCGGTCATCCATTCCCAGCCGTGTCAGGCAGACGGTCACACTGCCAGGTCAGAACCCCTTCCGACCCGCTGCCGGCATCGATAACAGAGGATGTGTTCCGGTGCTGTGAGACCGGTGTGACCGAGACCGTGCGGCATCTGCGACGCGGCGGAAAGGTGCGTTGGGCAGCGCTGTGACCGTGGTGGCAGAGCCGTATGGCGCACTACCGGGGACGGCCTGTCCCCTGGACGGGTCGGGACTGGAGCCCTTGTTTCTGTCATGGGAGATGTGGCATGACCGCGTCCGAGAACGACTTTCCGACCTCGCCGCTGCAGGCTGCGGACACCGCGTTCGCCGCTTTGACCACCGGTCCCGCGCCGCTGTCGCTGGACTGTGACCGGCTCGGCGGCGACCTGGGCCTGCCGGTCGGTCAGGTGCCTTTGACCGACCTGCGGGACTGGCTGCTGGAGCATCCGCGCGCCTACCCGGCACGGGACGCGGTCTGGCGCGAGCTCGTCCTGCGTGCCCGCCTGTCCGGGCCGCAGTGGGTCATCGCCGCGGTGGGCATGGCGATGCCGGCCCTGGTCCGTATCGCCGCCGACCTGTGCGACGGCTACCAAGGGGACCCGGACGACATCGACGCCGAGGTCCTGACCGGCTTCCTGACCGCGCTGAAAGACACCGTCGACCTGGCAAGGCCCGCCCCGCACGCATGCCTGCGTGGGGCCGCCTTCCGGGCCGGGCGGGCGCTGCGCCTGGCCCAGCACACGCTGCTGCCGGTGCCGGACATCGAGCAGGTCGCCGCCGGCCCGCGTATCCCGAAGCGGCCGTACGGGCACCCGGACCTGCTGGTCGAACGGGCCAACCAGCTGGGCCTGATCGATGACGAGGACACCCAGCCCTACATCGACATCCGGCTCGGACACCGGGCCCCCGAACCGATCGCCGCCGCACACGGCCTCAGCGTGGACGCCCTACGGATGAGGCTGATGCGCGCCGACGCCCGCATCGCCGCCGCCCTCGCCAACGGCGAACTGACCGGCACGCTGTCCCCCGAGGCCGCCGAACAGATCGCCAAGCAGGCCGAGCACCGGGACGCGATCCGCGCCGCTGCCGCTGCTGCCCGCCGCCCCCACCCGGCCACTGCGGGCGCGGCGCTCGCCGCGGCCTGAAGACCTCGCCGAGTCCCTTTTCGTACCCGGCGGGCCGAGGGCTTTCGACGAACATGATGCCGGAAGCCCTCGGCCCGCTTTCGCCTTGTATAACAGCGCGTGGGCGCACGGACGGCGCCTGCCGGTCGGTGCGAAATTTCGAGAACAGAGCAGGCCAGCTGCGAAAGGACAAGCCGCACGCTGGACTGTGAGGCCGGTGTGAGTGTGGTGTGAGAGGCGGGGTGCGTTCGCCAGCTCTCACAAAGCCCGGTTAGGGGGTGCGAGAGCAGAACGGCCCTGGAACGCGCGGGAGGTCGCTTGGCTCTTGCCTCGCCGCCGGGCGTACCAGGCACGTTGGCCGAAGCTGGGTGCCCTCGGGTGCCGCGCCATTCGATGCGCTGACACACGTCGAACACGCCCACCTGCAGGGAGGAGCAGCTCCTCCCGAGGGCCACCGTTGTTGACGGCTCGACGCGCACTGCTGGCCCGGCGGCGGGCTCCCCCTTTTGACCGCCCGACGTCGCCCCACTTTCCGCGCCCCACCCCAGCCTTTGGCCGGGTTGGGTGCCCGGCGGGCCGGGGCGGGAGGTGAAACCGTCATGTTTCGTATCCCGGCACGCCCGCGTGCCCTCACCTATCCTCGCCGCCGCCTGCGCACCGGCGCTCACCTGCTGGCGCATGTCGCCACGGTGGTGCTGATCCTGTCCGTGCCGGCCGCCGCGTTCGCCGCGCCCGGCGATGACGCCAACACCGCGGCACTACGCGCGGTTATCAACAACCTGCGGTTCTGGGTGATGGGGATCCTCGCCGCGATCGCCACCCTCTACCTGGTCCTGGCCGGCGTCTACCGGGCCACCGCCGGTGGTGACCCGGCCCAGGTCGACAAGTCGAAGGAGGCGTTCAAGAACGCCCTGATCGGCTACGCCCTGGCCGTGCTGTCGCCGGTCGTGCTGGGCATCCTGCAGTCCCTGCTGCCCCGGTGAGGCGATGATGTGGCCCTTCGACGTGCTCTCCATCGCCGGCGCCATGAACGGCGTCGCCGCCTGGCTGCTCAAACAGGTCGTCGACGCGTTCCTGGCCATCCTGAAGATCATCGAACACGGTCTGCTGGTCAGCCCGAACATCACCGCCCTGCCCCAGGTTCAGGCGTTGACCGGCCGCAGCGTCGCGATCGTCAACGCCACCTTCGTGCTCGTGTTCGTCGCTGCCGGCACCCTGGTCATGGTCGGCGGGAGCGACGAACGCGCCCGCTACACCGTCAAGGACCTGCTGCCCCGCGCGGTCGTCGGGTTCGTCGCCGCGCACTTCACCTCGCTGCTGCTGTCCACCCTGATCCGGCTGGCGAACGCGGTCACCGCCGCTGTCACCGGGCAGCGCCTGGACGACACCGGCGCCCTGCGGGCGATGTCCGCACAGGTCCAGGCGGCCGCGCAGAACCCGACCTCACCGCTGCTGGCCGCGGTCCTGATCGGCATCATCGCTGTGCTGCTGGCCACCACCACGCTCGCCCTGGTATCCCGGGTCGCCGGGCTGCTGGTGCTGGCGGTGATCGCACCGATCGCCCTGGCCCTGCACGCCCTGCCACAGACCGACCCGATCGCCCGGCTGTGGTGGCAAGCCACCGCGGGCTGCCTGGTCACACCAGTCCTGCAGGCGTTCACGCTGCAGGCCGGTAGCTGGATGCTGCTGGACCCGCAGCACATGCTGCCGATGCTCGGCCTGCCCGGCGACCCCGGCGCGACCGCGAACCTGCTCGTCGTCATCGTGCTGCTCTGGACGACCGTACGCATCCCGGCCCTGGTCGCCCGCTACCTGAACACCGGCGGCCCTCGGCAGTCGTTCCTCGGCACGATCGTGCGGGTAGTGGTCGTCCAACACGGCACCCGCGCCCTCGGCGCAGTCGCTCGAGGGCGGTGAGCCGGCCATAACCCCGTCATCTGAACATCGGATACGCCGGTCCGGACGCGGATGCCGATCGGCGCTTCATACTGCGCCCTCTCCGCTTCGTGTTTGGGTTCCGGTTTGTCGATAGTGGCCCCGAGGTGTCGTCAGCCGTTGGATGCGGCGCACCCTGGCTGTCGTCGGGTTGGTGCGGTCTGCGTTCGATTGGTCCACGCTCGCATGATCTCCGCTGCCAGCCAATGTCCGCTGATCTCGGCTTCCTCGATGACCGAGATGCCGTTGGTGCGGCGCAGTGGATCAGCTCCTCGGGCGAGCAGGAACGCGGTGACATCGACGTGGAGCGGCGTGCCAGTCTGGACATGGCCGTCGTGTTCGACATCAATGGCGTGACGCAGCAGGGTCCAACCATCGCCGTTGTCGTCTTCGATATCGGCGCCCGCGTCGAGCAGGTCGCGTAGCCGAGGCAGATCCTCGTGTTCGACTGCTTGGTGGGTCGGTGACCAGGACATTACAGACCCGGCTCCAATCTGTCAGCTAGTGGGCGGATGGGTTTGAGCCGGAACGAGCTGATGACCTTCGCACGGTAGATCGCTTGTGTAGCGGCGTCTCGGGGGGATGCACCAGCTTCCGCTGGGGCCGCGACGGGTAGGGACTTGCGGAGCCAGGGTGCCAGCGTCGATCAACGCCCGCGTCACCGCAAGCCCTTCGACGGCGAACCGGCCCGGCAACGCCTCCGGGCCCCGGTCCGTCCAGGACTGCGACAGCGAGATCCGCCGCTGCCGCCGTCGATCGCATACACGAACACCAGGACGCCCTTCACCCGGGCGCTGAACAACACCGGCAACCCCTGACCCGTCAACGGGTGGAAAGGGCGCGAGCGACCAATGAATCCGAAGAAGAACTCCTACGACGAGCCCTATACAGCTCGTGTCCCCGCCGACGTCGACGCCCCCGACAAGATCGTGTACGGGTTGACGTTCCGGCAGTTGGCCATCCTCGCCGTCGCCGGCGCCGGCCTGTACCTGCTTTGGCAGGCCCTGCACGAGCTTGTGCCGGGGCAGGTTCTGGTCGGTGTCGCGGTGGTCGTGGCCGGGCTGGCGTTCGGCGTGGCGGTCGGCCGCCGCGACGGCCTGTCGTTGGACCGGTGGCTGCTGCACGGGCTGCGGTTCACCCGCGCCCCCACCCGCCTGTCCACATCAGACCAGCCAGTTCCGTTACCGCAGTGGGTAGAGGTCCCGGCCAAGGTACGGGTGCCGTTACCGGCACCGCTGCGGCTGCCTGCCGAGGCGATCGACGACGACGGCCAGATCGCCCTGGACGGCCGGTATGCGACGGTGGTCGCGGCGTCCAGTGTCAACCTCGCCCTGCGCACCCCGGGCGAGCAGGCCGCGCTGATCGAGGCCTGGGGACGGTGGCTCAACTCGCTGTCCGCCCCGACCCAGGTCGTCGTCTCCGCCCAACCGGTCGACCTGCGCGGCTACGCCCGCGCCCTCGCCGGCACCGCCGAGAGCCTTGCCCATCCGGCGCTGCGTGCCGCGTGCGCCGACCACGCCGCATTCCTGGCGGACCTGGCCGACCGCCGCGATCCGCTGCAGCGGCAGATCCTCATCGCCTGCTCCACCACGGCGGGCGAGCACGGCGAGCACGCCGCCCGCCGCCGGGCCGACGACACCGTCCGCGCCCTGTCCGGGCTCGGCGTGGCCACCCGGGTCCTGGACGGTGCCGAGGTCACCGCCGCCCTCGCCGCGACCGCCGACCCCTACCGGCCGGCCCGCCCCGCCCGCCAGGCCGGCGCGCACACCGTCATCACCGGACCCACCACCCGTAAGGAGGGGAATGAGTCGTGATCAGCCTGCTCACCCGCCCACGCCGAAGCCGCAACGCCCCACCACGCACCGGCGGGGTGGATGCCGGGCTGGAGTCGGTCGAGGTCACCCCACGCTGCCTGCGGGTCGGGGACGGCTGGGCCGCCACCCTGGTGGTCACCGGCTTTCCCGCCGAGGTCGGCCCGGCCTGGCTGGAACCGCTGCTGTCCTGGCCCGGCCGCCTCGACCTCGCCATCCACATCGACCCGCTGCCCGCCCCGATCGCCGCCGCCCGGCTACGCACCCAACGCGCCCGGTACGAGTCGTCCCGCCGCACCGACCTGGCCCGCGGGAAGCTGTCCGACCCCGCGGTGGAGGCGGCCGCGGACGACGCCGCCGATCTGGCCGACCGGCTGGCCCGCGGCGCGGCAAAGCTGTTCCGGGTCGGCCTGTACTGCACCGTCCACGCCCGCACCCAGGCCGAGCTGGTGCAGGCGTGCGCTCAGGTCAAGACCGCGGCCGCCTCCACCCTGCTCGAGGTCCAGCCGGCGACCTGGCGGCATTTGGCCGGCTGGACCAGCACCCTCCCCCTGGCGCATGACGGGCTGCGGGTGCTGCGCACCATGGACACCCAGGCCCTCGCCGCCGCGTTCCCCCTGGCCAGCCCGGACCTTCCAGCACCGCTGCCCGGCGACCACACCCCGACCGCGGGGGTGTTGTACGGAGTCAACCCGGCCGGCAGCGGCGTGATCTGGTGGGACCGGTACGGCCGCGACAACTACAACTCGGTCATCCTGGCCCGCTCCGGCGCCGGCAAAAGCTTCGTCATCAAGCTGGAGATCCTGCGCTCGCTCTACCGGAACGTGGCCTGCCAGGTCATCGACCCCGACGACGAATACCTGCGCCTGGCCGACGCGGTCGGCGGCACCGTGGTCCGGCTCGGCGCCCCCGGCGTGCGGGTCAACCCCCTCGACCTCCCGACCGGCGACACCCGCCCGGACGTGCTGGCCCGGCGGGGCCTGTTCCTGCACACCCTGGTCGGTGTCCTCATCGACCAGCGGCCGCCGCCGGACGAGGCCGCCGCCCTCGACCGGGCCATCCTGTGCGCCTACCGCGCCGCCGGCATCACCGCCGATCCTGACAGCCACCACCGGCCCGCCCCACTGTTCGGCGACCTCGCCGCCGCCCTGGCCAACGATCCGGACCCGGCCGCCGCCCGCCTCGCCGCGCGGCTCGCCCCGTGGGTGGAAGGGTCGTTCGCGGACCTGTTCGCCGGGCCGACCACCACCCGACCGGACGGCCACCTGGTCGTGTGGTCGCTGCGACACCTGCCCGACCAGGTCCGCCCGGTCGGGACCCTGCTCGCCCTGGACCACATCTGGCGGCAGGTCGACCAACCCACCACTACGAGGCCGGTGCCGCGGCGGATGGTCGTGGTCGACGAGGCCTGGCAGCTGATGCGCACCAGCGAAGGCGCCACGTTCCTGTACCGGCTGGCCAAAGCCGGCCGCAAACGAAACACCGGACTGACCGTGGTCACCCAGGACGTCGCCGACCTGCTCGACACCCCGCTGGGCAAAGCCGTCGTCGCCAACGCCGCCACCCAGATCCTGCTCCGCCAGGACCCCACCGCCATCGACGCGGTCGCCGACGCGTTCGGCCTCACCGCAGGCGAACGACGCATCCTGCTGGCCGCACCGCCCGGACACGGGCTGCTGCTGTCCGGCACCAGCCGCACCAGCTTCCAAGCCATCGCCTCCCCCACCGAGCACGCCATCGCCACCACCAACCCCAACGACCTGCCCGATCGTGAGGACGAGCCGTGACACCCCCCGACCCGAACCCGCTACCCGTGCCGCCGTCGGCGCCCAGCCCTTCCGGGCCGGGCGCCGTCCCCGTTCCCAGCCCGATCGACCTCGGCCGCGACGTCGCGGTGTGGTTAGGGCACCGGCCGTGGCTGGCCGGCCTGGCCGGTCTGCTCCTACTCACCGCCGTGGCGGGCCACAACCTGCTCGCCCTCTGGCGGCACCGCCACCATGCTGCCGGCGCCCGCACGGTCACCATCGCCCCACCACCCCAGGTCGAACCCAGCAGCGCCGCCGCTCTCTGGGCCAACCTCGCCGGCCTGCTGACCCCCTCCTGGCGCAACCGCATCCTGTGGGGGACACCGCACGTCGCCTGGCAGTACACCTGGGTCGGCCGGCAACTACTCGTCTCGATCTGGGTTCCCGGCACCGTCCCACCCGGCGCCGTCGAGGCCGCCGTCCGCGGCGCCTGGCCCGGCGCCGCCTGCACCACCACCGCCGCGACCGCGCCGATCCCGGACACCGCGGACCCGGCCGCCGGCGGGCACCTGCTCCCCGTCGCCGCGCACTGGCTGCCCTACCGCACTGACCACGACACCGACCCGCTGCGGGCCCTGATGGCCGCCGGCGCCCAACTCCATCCCGGCGAGTACACCTGCGTCCAGGTCCTGGCCAAACCCGCCACCCCACGGCGGGAACACCGCGCCCACCGCGCCGCCGTGCGGCTACGCGCCGGCAAACCCCCCACCCCCGGCCTCGACCCGGGGCTGCCGGTGCGGTGGCTGCTCGACCTGTTCCACACCGGAACGCGCCGCACAGCCACCCGCCCGGCTCAGACCTTCGCGCGGCGTGATCCGGGGTTGGAGCGTGACGTGCGGTCCATCCTGGACAAAAACGCGTTCCCGTTGTGGCAGACCGCTATCCGGTACTGCGTCGCCACCACCAACCACCGCCCCTCCGTCGACCCGCAACGACGGCTGCGGGGCATCGCGGACACCGTCGCTGCCACCTTCGCCGTCTACTCCGCCCGGAACCGGCTCACCCACCGCACCCGCATGCGCCAACCGGTGCAGGTGCTGGCGGCCCGGCGTCTGGGCGCCGGGTTCCTGACCAACACCCCCGAACTCGCGGTACTGGCCGCCCTGCCACGCGACCTGGCCGTGCCCGGACTGGACCGGGCCCGCGCCAAACCGATGCCAGCCCCCGTCGCGATACCGTCCGGCGGCCGAAGCGTCAAAGTGCTCGGCGACGCCGAGGTCGGCGGCCACACCGTCGGCCTGTCAGTCACCGACGCCCGCTACCACCTGCACGTGGTCGGCACCACCGGCTCCGGCAAAACCACCCTGCTGGTCAACACCGCCGTCGACGACATCATCGCCGGCCGCGGCACCGTCGTCATCGACCCGCACGGCGACATGGTCCTGGACATCCTCGACCGGCTCCCCGCCCACGTCGCCGACCGGGTCGTGCTCTACGACCCCGACCAGACCAACCCGCCCACCATCAACCCCCTGCAAGGCGACGACCCCGACCTCGTCGTCGACAACCTCGTGTCGATCTTCGGGAACATCTTCGCCAAAGCCTGGGGACCACGCATGGACGACGTCATGCGGGTCGCCTGCCTCACCCTGCTACGCCACGCCAACGTCACCCTGCAACACATCCCACCCCTGCTCAACTCCGCCCAGTTCCGGTCCGCGATGACCGCCGAACTGGACGACCCAGCCGGGCTGTCCGGGTTCTGGCAGTGGTACGACGAACTCAACCCCGCCCTACGCTCCCAGGTCATCGGCCCCGTCCTGGCCCGCCTGCGGGCGTTCCTGCTCCGCGACTTCGTCAAACGCACCATGCGCTACCCGCACGGCTCCTTCAGCATGCGCGACATCCTCGACGGCGGTGTCCTACTCGTCCGGATCCCCAAAGGACAACTCGGCCAGGACACCAGCCGGCTGCTCGGCTCCCTCATCCTCGCCCAGGTCTGGCAGGCCGCCGCCGCCCGCGCCGCCATCCCACCCGACCAACGCCGCGACTGCACCCTCGTGATCGACGAATGCCAGAACTTCCTCACCCTCGCGTCCTCGCTGGACTCGATGCTGGCCGAGGCCCGCAAATACCGGCTGTCCCTGGTGTTGTCGCACCAGGACCTGGCCCAGTTCCCCAAAGACCTGCTCGCCGCCACCTCCGCTAACGCCCGCAACAAGATCTACTTCACCGTCGCGCCCGAGGACGCCCGGATCCTGGCCCGGCACACCCAACCCGAACTCGACGAGTACGACCTCGCCAACCTCGACGCCTACACCGCCGCCGGCCGCCTGGTCGTCGACGGCCGCCAAACACCGGCGTTCACGTTCAAGACCCGCCCACCACGGCCTATCGTCGGAGCCGCCGACCACATCCGGCGCGTCGCCGCCGCCTCCGTCCCCCGACAGGACACCTCCGCCATCGACGACCTCGTCGACCGGTACACCCGCCCGCCGCAGGACGGCGGCCGCGTCCGCCGTCCCAAGGGCACCAAACCCGCCAACGGCCGCACCTGACCGCGACCGGCCCCACGTTGAACCGTCCTGCGACCCACCCTGCTCCCCGGCGGGGGTGACCGCACCGGTCAGCACACCCGTCAGCACATGCCCATACCAGCCCGGGCGGATGCCGCCGGTGCCGTACTGCTCTGTCAGTGCTGCACAACCGGCCTGATCAGCGCAAACCTGTCGTCCTCAAAGGACCGCGTGTATCGAAGACACCCTCTGTATGGAGGGACATCTCTTCGCTGAGGAGTCCTCATCGTGTATCGCCGTGTACCTCCCAAGCCGACCAAACCCGACCCCCTGGCCGTCCTGCGCCGGCTCACACCACGTGACCGGCTGCTGCTGTCCTGGCTGGCCGAGCACTACCTGCTGTCCACCGACCAGATCGCCCGCGCCCTGTTCACCTCGCCCGCGACCGCGCGGATGCGGCTGACCATCCTGTACCGAATCGGCGCCCTGACCCGGTTCTCGTTCTCCGACCCGGACGGCGGAACCCCACCGTTCCTCTACACCCTCGGCCCGGTCGGCCTGCACCTGCACCCCAACGCATGGTCCGACCCGGACAACCCGAAAGCCAAACCACCGCGCAGCCACATCGACCGGGCCCGACGCATCGCCCGCTCCCAGAAACGCGAGCACACCCTGGGGGTGAACCAGTTCTTCGTCGACCTGCACGCCCACACCCGCACCGACCCGCAGGCCCGGCTCGCGCGCTGGTGGTCCGAACACCACGCCACCGACGCCTACGCCTCAGCCCGCATCTTCCCCGACGGCCACGGCATCTGGCAGCACGGCCAGCACAGCGTCGGATTCTTCCTGGAACACGACCGCGGCACCGAACCCCTACGCAAGGTGCTGGCCAAACTACGCGGCTACGAACGGCTCACCGAGTTCGGCCCCCGCTACCCCGTCCTGTTCTGGGTCCCGAACCCGGCCCGGGAACGCAGCCTGCAGGACGCCCTCGCCGGCGTCCCCACCCTCACCCCGGTCGCCACCGCCGTCCACAGCCCGGACCCGGCCGGCCCGGTGTGGACGCTCACCAGCGACCCAGGACAGCGGCTGCGACTACACGAGCTACCCAGCGACCACGGCCCCGCAGCTGGTACCAACCCGAACCGCTACAACGACGTGCGCGACCTCACCGGCGACGCCTTGTGACTACCAGCGATAGTTGACACTTGCCAGCCGTTGGCACGGGGGCCACCCGGCCAGGCATCGCTTAGTGTGTGGCTGAGGACGATTGGTGGCCAAGGTGGGCGCGATACTTGGCCACCGTCGTGTCGGTGTCGGCGGCTGATCCCCGTGATGAGGGTGCGCCACCGATGCCATCGGAATCACCTCCAGGCCCGGTTATCGCCGGACGCGTCACTGAGGCACCGAGGTCCCGGACCACCAGTCGCCGGCTTCGTCGTCGCCGTGGCGGCCGCGCACGTCGATCAGCTTCTCGTCCATGGTGACCTTGACGGCCTCGGTGGTCACAGGGATTTTCGGTGCATCGATGAAGTGCGAGTCCTAGATTCGTGGGGGTGACCGCGGACGACGACGTGCCTTTCAACCTTTCGCATCTCGGCGCGCCGATCGGGCCGATGATCCGCGTCCACGGCGGGTTCGCCAACCGGATGTACCGGCTCGACACCGACCAGGGGTCGTTCGCGGTGAAGGAGTTGAACCTTGTCAACCGCGGCTGGACCTACCACGTCGAGGACGTGTTCAGGTTCGAGCGGACGGCCTTCGCCGCCGGCATCCCGATGCCAGAGCCGATCTCGGCCAGCCACCACACGCTCGTCCACCGGTGGGTCGAGGGCGAGAAGCTGCCCGAAGCACCGGTGTCGGCGGCCTACGCGTTCGAGATCGGACAGATCCTCGCGCGCATCCACGCGCTCGACGTCGAGTGGACCCACGTGTCGATCGAGGACCCGACGTCACGGGACTGGCCCGAACTCGCCGAGCGAGCGGCGACGACCGGACAGCCTTGGGCCGACGAGCTCGCCTCCCACGTCGAGACGTTCCTCGCGATTGCCGACTTCGTCGACACCTGCGAACGGCCAGGCCCCGTCGTGCTGACCCACAAGGACATCCACCCGTGGAACCTGCTGTTGCCCGGCGTCCGCGATGAGCATGAAGGCGGCGCTGGAGGTGAGCATGAACGGTGCGGGTTGGTGCTCACGTTGTCGCGGCGATGCTCACGGTGGCGGTGATGTTGGTCGATGTCGACTGTTTGGGTTATGGGCAGACTCGTCCCCTGCTGTGGCAGTGTGATCAGATCGGGGTCAGTAGCCGACCGCGGGTGAACGCGCCGATCAGGGTCCATGCCTCGGCGTGTCGGGCGTACCGGCGGCGCCAGGCGGCCACTGCCGCGCCGAGCGCGGTCAACGCGTCGCCGAGCTCGGTGGGCTGCGCTGGCAGGTCGGCCAAGACCTCGGGGTCCAGCCGGGCGGCGTGCCGTACGGCCTGGTGGCGTAGCCAGGCCAGGTGGCGGGCCGCGGGCGGCGCGTAGCCAGCGGCGGACGGTGGTCGGCGGGCGGTGCAGGTCAGCGGCGATCCGCCGCCAGCCGTGCCCGTTCGCCTTGGCCACCAGGGCGGCGCCGATCACCTGCGCGGTGTCGGCGCGGCGGGGCACCAGCGCGCCGGGCAGCAGCACCTGGGTGGCACGGCAGCCGGTACAGCGGGCCCGGCGTGGTCGGACCAGGGTGGTGGATCCGTCGAGCTGGCGGACCCGGCGGCTGGCCGCATGCGCCCAGGGGCGCAGCCGGCCGCCGCAGTGTGGGCAGGCCAGCCGCCCAGCGGCCAGGTCGGCGTCGACCTGGCCGGGCTCGACCACGATGATCACGTCGGACTCCCGCCACGAGTAGGCAGCCTTGCCTACCACACCAGGAACGGCCAAGGGGTCAACTCGTGTTGGCCACCATTACCGCCGTCCGTCTACAAGAGACGGTGAGGGCGCCCGGCCGACACGGTCACGGTGAGCATCAACCAGATCGGACCGATCCGACGGCCGCCGCTCGTGGCACCCTTTCGGCGCCGTTCGTGTTCACCATGCCGCCGCGCACCGACCCGTTCGACCCGGTTCCTCGTGCTCACCGCCAACGACTTCGCATGCTCATCGCCAGCGACGGACAACACCTGCTCGCCCGAGACGGTCGGCCGGTGATACTCGACTGGGAGCTGGCGGGGATGCTCGACCTGGCCAGTGAGCTCGGCTCGACCGCGCTGAGCCTCGCGAAGGGCCCCGGCTTCGACGACATCAAGCCCACTATCTTCCGCTCGGTCCTCGACGGCTACGTGGCAGGGGGCGGAGCGCTGCCGCCGTCGGGCCCAAGCTGGTTCGTGTTCATGATCGGCGGCTGGCTGGCATTCACGAGGTGGAACATCCTGCGCTGCCTCGCCGGTGTCGAGGCGAGCACCGGCCCTGACCTCGCGCTGTCGCACGAGTCCGTACGCAACGGCGTACGCGGCCTCCCCGACATGTTCGGCCGGCTTCCGGAGCTCGAGGCGCTGCTCGTGTGACAGTGACCCGCTTCTGTGCTGGCTGCGCGGCGTAACGCGCACTCCCGGAGTGGTGGTCGCCGGTCGGTACCGCCGGCGATGATCTGGTCATCGTCGGCCGCACGGTTCCCTTGAGCACCGGCCAAACCCTGCGCCTTCCCGCCGACCCCGGCCTGACCCTGATCGCTCCCGCCGACTCACCCCGACGACGACGCACTGCGCCTGCTCCCGACTTGGGCAGCCACCCGAACGACCTCAGATGCCTGCCTGGGCTCAAGGCGGGGGCCGCCTCTGGCCGTCAAGCACCAGGTGGTTAAGACACGCTCCGCATCTGTCACCTCACAAGATCATCTGTGATCTGGTGCCGCGCGAACGCCTTCCGTCACTGGCGGTCTGGGCCGGCCCGTCGCAGGTTCAGATCAGCCGCCCCCGGATCTCTCATCGGGCGGTGACGCCGGGTTACTGAAAGAGCGGGCGGTTACCGTCAAGGCACCACAGCAAACCCAGATGTCAGCACCACCCCAGTCAGGTCCCACCGACGGGCCACCCGCCGCACCACCAGCGGTCACGCTCAGCCCACCCGCCCCCTGTAGGGGCCGGTCGGCGTGCGCGACCCGCGGCACCTGTCGGTCGCACCTCGACCGTCCATCCTCACGCCGCCCGTTTCCGCAGGGCCGGCTTCTCGCCACGCCCCTCAAAGGGGGGCGCAAACCCTTTCACGAGGTGACACATGCTTTCCCGTGTCCAACGCGACGGGATCGTTCGGTGCCTGCACGGTATCGACGCCCACGCGCAAGCCACCACGCCATGGCCGGGTCCGGTCCTGTTCGGCTGGCTCCGGGACGCGCCCGTACCCGGGCATCCCGATCCGACCGCCCGGTCGCTCACCCTGGTGCCCCTCATGGTCGACCCGGCCCACTGGCAGGACCACCCCGACGGGCCCGTCGCCGCCCTGCGACGAATCACCGACGAGGCGCACGATCCCGCGCAGCAGGCCGCCAGCGCCCTCTCCCTGGCCACGGCACGGCCCGGCCAGCCCAGGTGCCTGGCCTACCTGTTCATGTACCCCGCACCGGCAGGCGGCGAGGCCTCGTCCCAGGTGAGGTCGATCAACGCGGTCGACACCGACGGCACCGTCTACGTCCTGACCCGTCCACGCTCCGGTCAAGCCGTCGTCACCATCGACGAGCCCGGCGACGAGCAGGTCGTCCAGCTGCTCCAGCGGCTGATCACCCTCACCTACCCCGACGGCCCGGACACGCACTGACAATCACGGCCCGCTTCGCGGCGGCCACCACCACCTGGCACTACAGCACATCCCGATATCAGCACCACCCGGTCAGGTTCCACCGACGGGTTCCACCGCCGCAGCTCGCGGTAGCGCTCGCCCACCCGCCCTCTTCCGGGCCGGTCGGCACGCGCAGCCCCGCGGCCACCCGACGCTCGCACCTGACCATCCGTCTCATCCCCGCCGGTCCGCGCCGACCCACATCCTGGTGGGCCGGCCGGTTCGGCATGCCCGGACATACCCGGGCACCAAACGTTGAGGAGGACATCGCGTATGCCCATCGTCACCGCCACCCAGGTGCGGATCAGTCACATCACCTACTGCATACCGCCCCGGGTTGCCCAGCGGGTAACGAATCCGGCCTCGGCCGTGTTCGACGACCAGATCCGGCCCGACCACCGGCTTCTGGCACGACCGGACAGCAAGCGCGAGCGTCTGGTGCAGGTCCGGGACGGCTCGCCGCTGCGCTGCGCCGGCGGGCCACTATGGATGATCGATCTGGACCGGATGCGACGCCGCGGTCTTGAACGCGCCCGGCACCGGCTGGCGCAGCGACGCGACGGCGTCCGCACCCAGCAGTGGCGGCGCTGGGAGACCGAACTGCTGGAGCTCGGCGAAGACGCCTACCTCGAGTACTGGCAGCTGCGGCATGCCGCCGTGGACGCGTTGTGTGAACTGCGTTCCGCGGACCGGCGGCCGCCGCTGTGCCCGCTCAACAACTCGCCGCACGCGCGACTGGCGTACGTGAGGCAAGCCAACCGACGCCTGGCCGAACTGCCCGGCGGCACCCTGCTGCTGGCCGCCCGGGTCTGACCAGTTGCCCTGACCCATCAGGGCGCACTCGCTGTCGATACGGCGGCAGCGCCCCTGCCACAACGGTGCGCTCGACGCCCCTTTTCTGAAGTTCGGCATTACCGCACCACACATATCAGCACCACCCGGTCAGGTCCCACCGACGGGCCACCCGCCGCACCACCAGCGGTAGCGCTCAGCCCACCCGCCCTTCGGGGCCGGTCGGCACGCGTATCGCGCGACGGCGGCCACGGTCGCACCGACCAACCCATCCCCACCCACCGCGGAAATCCGCCGACCCATGCAGCCAGTGGGCCGGTCACCGCCGCGCGCCCAAACACGGGGCGCCCAACCTGAAGGAGGTCCATCGATGACCACTGCACCCAACACCGGCACGGTCAACGGCACGCCGCACCGGCGCCGGGCACGCACCGCGGCACGAGCCGCCGCGCGCGCCGCCGCCACGGCCAACACCCCGGCCAAGCAGGCCACCCCGGCCAAGCAGGCCACCCCGGCCAAGCAGGCCACCCCGGCCAAGCAGGCCACCCCGGCCAAGCAGGCCACCCCGGCCAAGCAGGCCACCCCGGCCAAGTCTCCGGCTCCGGCGACCCCGGCGAGCCCAACCACGCCGGCGACGCCGGTGAAGCCGCCGGCTCCGGCCCGCACCATCGTGGTCTGCGTCCCGGACGACCTGTCCAGCAAGCTGCTGGACAGCGCCCGGAACCTGGACCGCCACCTGGGTGTGTCCGGTATCGCCGACGTGCGGTTCTGGGCCATCCCCGGGCTGCACCTGTGGCAGCGCGGCCAGATGATCCGGCTGCGCAAGCGACCGGCCTGGTGCGCCGGCGGACCCGTCCGCCTGCTCAACCTGGCCGGCATGCGCGACGCCGCCGCGGTCGGGGCGAACCTTCGCCACCGGCAGTGGTTCGGCGCGGTCACCGGAACCCCGACGGCCACGCCGTGGCACGTGTTCCACGAGCGTCACCTGAACGACCCGTCCACCTACCCGATGGACGTCGCCCGCGCGCAGTTCGAGGCGCAGCCGCGCGTTACCGCGATGCGACTGCACAACGCCGCGTACCCCGCCGCACGGGAGCTGAACCCGGACGAGCTGGAGATCCTCCAGGCCGGTCCCGCTGTCTACGCGAACTACCACCGCATGTGGACGGTCGTCACCGACGCGCTGCTCACCCACCAGGGTGTGCGGCTGCAACCAGCCAGTGACTACCTCACCGACTGGGTGCCCTACCTGCAGCAGGCCAACGAGTACGTCGACCGGCTCGACGAGACCCAGCGGCTGCTCGCTATCACCCTCTGACCCCTCAGCAGAACCGGTCGGGCACCAGCACACCAACCCGGTACCCACGGGGCCAGCGTGTGCCTGCCCGACCGGCTCTGCCCTGACCGATACGAAGGCGGCGATGCTCATGACCACGACGTTGACCTCGCGAGCACCAGTACTGGAATCGGCGAGCCGCACCGACGCGGCCGCCCTGGCGGCGTCCACCCGGCGTCCGGCCAGGCCCAAGCCCTGGTGCAACTACGCGGTTCACCGCACCACCAGCGACCGGCGGTCAGCCGGCGGCAAGATCAGAAAGGTCAAACACCACAAGAGCAAGCGACGCGCAAACCACCTGATCCAACAGTGGTGGCAACAGCGATAGATCCACGCTCAACCAGGATCCGTACCGCCCGGGCACCAAGCAGCGCCCACCTCCCGCCCCCGGCGGCGAGGGCCTGGACCTAGCCCAGGATGCTGCACAGGCCCTGCAGGAAGCACCAGATGGAACCGGTCGGGCAACCCACGCACCCAGTACCCGAGGGCAGTTGTGGCTCCCGACCGGCTCCAACCTCGTGGAGAAGCCGCCCAAGCCGCCGCGCCCGTACGCCCTTCGGCCAGCTGGGATTTCAGGCCCTGCCGATTGCGGCGCCTCTGCCGAACCCGAACCAGCCCTTGAAGCTCGCCCAACAGCAGTCCGGTATGGCAACGGCGAACGAGGACGTCGTGGGGTTCCGAAGGCGAACCACACCACGCCAACAGTCCCAATCCCGAAATCGCTTCCCTGCACGCCCCAGGGGACTTGGGGCAAACACCAGCCTTCGCCCGAAGCATGGGCGCTCTTTGCCTCTTTCACCCCAAACCCAGCACCCCCACGGGTGCCGGCCCGAAGAGTCAACGGGCGCGCGCCGCGCCACCGAACCGTGGACACCACGGGTTCGGCCAGGAGCGACACCCGACAACCTGTGACCGTTCCCGAGAAGAAAGGTGAATTGCTTCAATGACGCCACGACTGTGGTGGCGGGTCCGAGACGTGCTCCCCATCGCCGAGCACGCCGCCGCCGTCAGCGGCTACCGCGACGGCTCACCCCACCAACCCGCGCTGCTGTGGATCAACGACGCCCGCGGCGACGTCCTGGAGTCGAACGGCACACCGGTCTGGTACGACGTGGACGGACAGGTCCACCACACACGGGCCGAGACCTGGATCCACACCCCGACCGGCACCACCGGCAACCCCGCCCGCGTGGACGAACGGGACGGACACCTGCCGCTGCTGGCAGAACACCCCGACGGGCGACGGAACCTGCTGGACCTGCTGCGCTACGCCCGCGACCACGAAGTGAACTGGCTCGCCGTGGACCCCGACCCGGCCACCGACGACACCAACACCCGCTACCAGATCAGGGCCACGCGCCGCGACACAGCCCCGCCGGACGCGACCTGGAAACGCGCCAAGGTCACCTGCCCCACCATCGGCGGCGGCACCTACCCCGCCCTGATCGCCGACGGCTACACCGCCCTCGGCGGCGTCGTCGCCCGCTTTTCCCACGACGTGGTGCAGAAGATGGCCACCGACCTGGTCTACCTGAACATGAGCGGCCTCCCCGGCCGGTACCCGCGCATCCGACTCGCCCGCGGCATCGCGATCGTCCACACCGAACAGGCCGACGGCGAGATCACCCTGCTGGTCGAACAGGACCAGGTGACACCTGACGCCACCGGCCACTACTCGATCGGCGCCTATCAATGGGTTTGGGTGCCGGTGTAAGCCCCCGATGACTGCACCAAATCCTTGTGCCGCGCATCGGCGGTCGAGCAACCGACACCGCCCGGTTGGTCGTGCACAGAGGACCCCACCGCGCTCGCCGCCCCGCACAGCTCGCTGCTGTTCGGCTGGGCCAAAACGTGGCCGGGCAGGGTCGACGCCCGCGTGCGAAGCCCAACGCCTCTCACCGGTTCCCCCCATCGCCATCACCTCGACAACGGAGGTCAGCAACCATGCTCATCGAGCACACCGTGAACGCCATCGCCACGGAACTGAAGCGGGTCGAGGAAACCATCGAGCGCCGAATCGGTTGGAACGGCGACCCGGCCGTGTTCGGTATGTTCGGCGACCCGACCGACACGACGGCGCACGCCGAGGTCCTGCCGTTCGAACCGAACTGGACGGTGCCGCTGCCCGGCAGGTCAGGCAACGTTCCGGTACCGATCGTGCTTCGCGCACTCGCCGACCAGTTGAACACCAACCCGCCGGCCTGGCTGTCCGGCTGGGTGCGGCGAAACGCAGGCCCCCTGCTCGGCGCCGCTTTCCTCTGCGAGGGGTGGGTCACCTCCGGCTTCGCTGGCTACCGGTACGGAGACCTCAACGCCGTACCGGCCATGGCCGACGCGGAAGCGCGCATCCTGATCGCCGTCGACACCGACGGGCGCCTCTACCAGCTCATCCGGCGCCGCGGCGAACAGCCCACTCTCGCCGTGGAGATCGAGCCGACACGACGCCAGCGCGACGCCACCGTCGTGGACGCGGTGTACCGGCTGACCCATGCGTTCCGCGCCGTCTGAACCGGCGACACCGCCCGACACGCCAGGCCGGGCGGCCGGCCACTGAGCCGCCCTGCGTGAAGGAGCAACAGCCATCATGCAAAGTCGCAACGACCACCACACGCCCGAACAGGTCATCGCCACCAGTTCCAGCCCAGCCCTGGGATGGCCGGCCCGCGAGGGCGAGCGGGCATCAGTTCACGAGCCGTCGCCCGACGCGGGCCATTTGACCCGACCGGTCCAGAGCCGGCGAACCCGTGGGCGTCACGCCGGCGAAATCAAGCCGCCGGCCGCCGGACATGGGTCGTCGCAGCGGGCTCTGCCGCTTCCGTCGCTGGTTCCGACGTCGGCGCAGGCTTCCACGCCCACACAAGACCCACCTTGATAAGTCCGTCGATGTGTTCAGGGTTTGCCGGAAGGGGGTGCCTGGCTGGCGGCCCCATCCCACCCTGCGCATTCGACCTCCGCAGAAGGGACGCCACCTATGGCAAAACGAACCATTATCGTCGTCGAGGACGACCTCGACGGCAGCACCGACGGCGTGACCACACACCGGTTCTCGCTGGACAACACGTCCTGGGAGATCGACCTGTCCGAGCCGAACCTGGACCGGCTGCGGCAGGCCCTGCAGCCGTTCATCACCGCCGCTGTCCGCCTGCCCGCCAAACGAGGGACCCGGACCCGCCCACGCCGGACCCGCGCCGAGCACGCCGGGTCGGCGGGCCGGTGATAGCCCGCTACCTGTACGCGGTGTTGGTCGACCACACCGCCACCATCGCCAGCATCCGGCTGCACCTGGCCGGCCCCATGCAGCCCCTGGTCCGCGCCGGACAGATCCGCGGCTACCGGTACGGCGGCAGCTTCACCGGAGCGTGGGACCGCGGCTACGACCCGCAGCTCGACCCGCGGAACCGGCGTCCATGCCCCGACTGCGCGGCCAACACCGCGTCCGATGCCGGAACCTGCCTGACCTGCACCACCGGGGAACCAGGGACGACGGTCGTGGCCGACCCGAAACGGTGGGCGCCGCACCCCGGTGACATCGTCCCCCTCACCCAGCTCCTGCACCCGCAGTGGCGGTATCCGAAAGGGACGACGCCGCACGCCTGGGTCGACCTGGCCGGCATCGTGCAGATCGGCCCGGCCCCGGCAGCCACCGGCGAGAACGGCGACGAACTGACACCACCTGCCCTGCTCCAGGTCTTCGACGACCTACACACCGGCAGCCGCGACCCGCACGTCGCCATTCCCGACTGGCCACATCCCCGGTTCGATCCGGCGGCGTGGTCCGTCGCGGTCGTCGACGCCGGCCACTGAACCGCCGGCGCCTCCCCACCCCGCGCCGCAGGTGGGACGACTTGCGAGCAGTCCTCTTGCGAGCGTCCATCAAGTCCAGGACGCGAACCCCGTACACCAAATCCAGCATGGGAGGAACCATGGACAAACCAAACACGCCCGACACCAGCGGGGACGAGCCGGTAGAAGCCGTCGCGGCCGCCATCGGCAGGCTCGGCGAAGCGACCGCGGCGAAGATCGCCGAGGAAACCGGCCAGGGCTACTCCACCGTCACCGCACGGCTGCGCACCCTCGAGGCCGCCGGCCGGGCGGAGAAGACGCGCGGCGCCGACCGCCGAACCTACTGGCGGCTGCCAGCCACACCACCCGCCCCCGCCGGCACCTCCCACACCATCCCGGCCGCTGACGGGGACGTGCCTGAACCTTTGCCAGAGGCAGGCGACACCCCCACGGGCGCCAACGCCCCCGACAACGCCCCACCCACCCTGGCCGGCGGCGACACGGACACCGAGGACGCACCATCGACGGCGGAAGCGCCTGACCAGGACACCGCAGCCGCCACCGCCCCGGCCCCGACGTCCACCGACAGCCCGGCGGACCCGCCCCTCAACCCCACAGGAACGGACACCGAGGCCACCAACAACGAGCAAACCTCAAGCGACGCGGCCGAACCGCCCCCAGCCGAGCCCACCAGTACCGGCGAAGAGCCCACCGCCCCGTCCAGCACCGATAGTCCCGCAACGACGTCCACCGCGGCCGGCGCGGCCGCGAAGCGTCGGCCACCCGGCCACCTCGCCAAGGTCGCCCTGTCGATCATGCGCGCGAACCCCACCACCGTCTACACGGTGACCCAGATGGCCCGGCTGATCGACCAAGCCGACGCCGACCACGGCTACGGCAAAGCCAGTGCCGGCGCGGTCGTGCTGGCCCTCGACAACCTGACCGACGCCGGCCAGGCGGAACGGCTCACCGACAAGACCGCCAAGTTCAAGCTCGCCCCACCCGGCACCCCCGCAGCCGTCAGCACCCAGCACACCGAACCCCATGCCTGACGCGGCGTCGCTTTCCGCACCGCCCTGCGTCGTTGCCCGCTCCGGCCCGGCCGCACGCACCCGGGTACGGCCTCAACGAACGCTTCGGTGAACCTGGCCCGGGGGCGGACGTCGAAGTTGGACCCTCACGCCCGCCCCCGGTGCTCCGTAACAGGCAAGGAGCCCTGACATTGTCTCCCACATTCAGTCACCTGCTCGCCGCGGCCACCGGAGCCCTGACCGTGCTGGCCGTCCTCACCCCCTACATGGCGCACCTGCGTCGCGCCAAGCGCACCTCGGATTACGAGGCCAACCACGACAGCCTGACCGGCCTGGCGAACCGGCGCGGCCTCACCCGGCGGCTGCGGAACCTGCTGGCCGCCAGCCGCCCGGTCGGTGTGATCCTGCTCGACCTCAACGGCTTCAAACGGGTCAACGACACCCCCGCGGTCGGCCACGCCGGCGGCGACGACCTGCTACGCCACGTGGCCAGAATCCTGGCCGCGCTGCCACCACCGGCCCTGCTGGCCGCACGCTTCGGCGGTGACGAGTTCGTCGTGCTGGTCGACGGCGACCTGACCACCACCGGCCAGATCGCGGACGAACTGGCCTGGACCATCAACGGTGCCCCGATCCGCATCGCCGGACACCAGTTCCCGATCACGGCCAGCGTCGGCTACACCGCCAGCCGACCGGGTCAAACCGTCCGCCGACTGCTGCGAGAGGCGGACCTGGCCATGTTCGACGCCAAAAGGATCGACCGTGGCCGTCGCGTCGTGGCGTGGCCGCCCGACGACGACGAACCGGCGATCGCCGACCGGCCACACCGTCGCATCCGGGACTGCTGACACCCGCGCCATCCGACCACTGACACATCCGAAACACCCGACGACTTGACCTTGCCCGCGAGGTGAGCGTCGATGTGCCACAAGGTCACCACCCCAGGCCATCCCGAAGGACAAGAAGCCTCCCAGGCCCAACCGGGATGGCCAAGGTGGTGACCCCCACCCGACCCGGGCCGCTCCCCGCGCCCGAACCGCTGTCCCCCGCCGACGCACGCGTATCCGGGCCCAGCCTTTCGCCCATTCCTTTGGTCCGCCCACGCGAATCGCGGGCCTGAGGCCCTGGCCGGGCTTTGCCGCTCCTGAGCAAGGAAGGCACCACACGCGAGATACGGCAGCGCTCCTCGTCCCCTCGATTCCGCCCCACGTCTGGAGACGTCATGACGACCCGAGCTGTCGCATGGGTCGCGCTCGCCGCGTCCACCATCGTGCTGCTCTGCTCCGGCGCGATCGGCGCCATCATCGGCACCGGCGCCGCCAGCAGCTGCCCACCACCCTCGCCGGCCGTCTCCGGCACCAGCCCACCCAGATCCGGCCCGCCGACCCCGAACGCATCCCAGCGGCCCGTCGGCCGCTGGACCAGCGAGCAGGTGACCAACGCCGCCACCATCGTCAAGGTCGGCGCCGACCTTGACGTACCGCGCCGAGGATGGGTGGTCGCGCTCGCCACCGCCATGCAGGAATCCTCCCTGCGGAACCTCCCCGGAGGCGACCGCGACTCCATCGGCCTGTTCCAACAACGACCCTCACAAGGCTGGGGCACCCCCACCCAACTGGCCGACCCCGTCTACGCCGCAACCCGCTTCTACCGCGCCCTGCTCCAAATCGACGGCTGGCAGAACATGCCACTGACCCAAGCGGCGCAACAGGTACAACGCTCCGCCTACCCCCACGCCTACGCCAAATGGGAAGACGACGCCAACGCCCTACTCCAAGCTGTAGGTTCCGCGAATTGGCGAGCAATTCCGGACGATCTTGAGCAATGCGTGAGCACTGGCGGCTGGACTGCTCCATTGCGCGCGCCGGTGGTGTCCGGGTTTCGTACGGTGGAACGGCCTGGGCATGATGGGGTGGATCTTGGCGCGGTGCGGGGTACGGTTGTCCGCGCCGCGTCGCCGGGGCGAGTGGTTCGGATTCGTTGCAACGCGATCGACGTGCGGGATGGCGACGATTGGGGCTGCGATCGGGACGGCGATCCCAACCTCACCAGAGGTTGCGGCTGGTATCTGGATGTCGGCCACCGAGGTAACGTGACGACTCGCTACTGTCACCTGCTCCACGAACCAGTCCTGCGGGTTGGGGATCGGGTCGCGGCTGGGCAGCCGCTGGGATATGTCGGCTCATCCGGCCGTTCCAGTGGCCCGCACCTGCATTTCGAGGTGCATGTCGGTGGCGGGCCGGTCGATCCCGAGGTTTGGATGCGTGATCACGGGGCGCCTCTGGGCATTACTGCAGGGCGAGGGTGAAGCGGTCCTCGCCGCTCCGATGCGGCGCCGCCACGGTCAGCTGTCTGGCTGATGGTGAGGGTGCTGGTTCGAAGACTCGTGATTGGGTGAGGAAGCCTTGGGCGTCGGAGGATTCGCTTCCCCGTTCGCGGTATTGCGTTCCCTCGTCGTCCCACGCACGCCACCGGTGGTGTAGTCGGTGGATGTCGGTGTTCGATGCCCCCAGATGAGGGAATGCGAGCCTGATTCGGAGCGATGTCGACCAGATGTCGGCGCTGAGCAGGGTCGCGTTCTGTCCGTAGACTACGGCGGTCGCCCCGTCGAGTGGATGAACTCGGATGAGGGACGGGACGGTGTGGGTGTCGGGCATGGCTGGTTGCTGGCTGGTACTTGACCCTTCTGCTGTCTTGGCGAAGTAGGTTGGGGCAATGTGGTGTTCAGTGCTGGACGTTTCGAAACGTATCTCCTCGTAAATCCCCATGGATTGCAGGGTCCGGTCGAGATCTGTGAGGATACGTTGCATGTCGTCTTGGGTGAGGGCAGAAGCGGCCAGGAGTCCCAATGCCACACCGCGGATCTCTGACCGGTTGACGATGGCTGCCCTTTGTTGACTGGTGCGCTGTTGCGCCATTGTCAACCGGTCGGAGATGAGTTTCGTGAGGTACTCGCGTCCGTCCACGAATTCGATCCTGACGTTCCTGGTGGTTAGCATGGTCAGGGCCACAGTCTACGCAACGGTGGGCGATCGACCCAGCGTCGGCGCGTAGCCCTCGTGTGGGCGGACGGGTTCCTACGAGTGTGTGGGCGGCACGTAGAGCGGTGGGTCGCTGACCGCCGAGCAGGTCAGCGATTCGGGAGAGAGCAGGATGCAGTGCTCGGGCTCTCCCGTCCAGATCCAACCGGTGGGAAGGGTCAGCGTGAACAGGCCACCCGCCCAGTAGGTTCCGGAGCAGTTGCCGGTGCCGCCGCAGATATACGAACCAACCGATTGTAGGTTCGCGTTTAACATGTCGCCTTCTCATGGAGATGTCGCCCGAGATGTCGCTTGCGACATTTCCGTTCCAGCCGCGTACGGGGCGGCGAACCCGGGCCGGTTAGGCAGGTGGCTGGTCAGGATGC
>NZ_JBHLUH010000065.1:0-2351 GCF_042433955.1 Phytohabitans kaempferiae
CAACCGCTGCTGCGCAAACGACAACGGCAACACACCACCACGCGACACCACCGGGATCTGATCCGTGGTCGTCGCCTTGCCGGCGAGCCGCTCGCGCAGGAGGCGGCGGGCTTCCTCGGGGAGAGCTGCGATTCGGTCTTCGCGGGAACTGGACACGTGTTGTCAGCCTTCCGTGCTCGCCGTGCCGTTGTCCTTCTCGGACAGCTCGCGCTCGATCTCGGCCAGGATCTTGTCTTCGATGGTTTCCGCCAGCTCGGCGATGGTGGGGTGGTTGAACAGCTCTCGCGGCGACAGGTCGACACCGAACACCTCACGCACCCGGGCCACCACCCGGATACTCAGGATCGAATCACCGCCCAGCTCGAAGAAGCTGTCGCGGACACCGACCCGGTCCACGCCCAACACGTCGACCCACAGGTTTGCCAGCACCTGTTCCGTCTCGGAGGACGGCGCCGCGAACTCGGCGCCCACCACCGCACGCGCCTCGGGCGCCGGCAGCGCGCGCCGGTCCACCTTTCCGTTCGGTGTCAGGGGCAGGCGTTCCAGGACCATCAGCACCGGCGGCACCATGTACTCCGGCACGGCCCGGCCGACGAAGGCCCGCAGCTCGACCACGTCGACCGTCCCGCCGGACTCGGGCACGACATAGCCGACCAGGCGGCGCGTGGCGCCCTCGCCATGCACGACCACCGCGGCCTCGGCCACCGCCGGATGCCGTACGAGCGCGGCCTCCACCTCGCCCGGCTCGATCCGGAAGCCCCGGATCTTCACCTGGGTATCGACCCGCCCCTGGAAGTCGAGCTGGCCGTCGGGCAGCCACCGGGCCAGGTCACCGGTCTTGTAGAGCAGCGGCGCAGGTCGCTCAGTGGACGGCACGAACGGGTCGGGCAGGAACCGCTCGGCGTTCAGCTCGGGCCGGTTGAGGTATCCCAGGCCGACGCCGTCGCCGCCGATGTAGACCTCGCCGCGCACGCCCACCGGGACGACCCGGCGCTCCTCGTCCAGCACGTACACGCGGGTATTGGCGATCGGCGGACCGATCGGCAGCCGCCGGTCCGGCGACGGGTTGTCACTCACGAGGTGCACGGTGCTGATCGAGGTGCACTCCGTCGGCCCGTACACATTGATGATCTGGAGGTCCGGCGCGCGGTCGGTGACCCGCGCACAATGGACCGGCGAGAGCACGTCGCCGCCCACCACGATCTGGCGCAGCCCGGCGAGCATCTCCACGTCGGCGTCGACGATCTCGTGGAACATCCCCGTGGCGAGGACGAGCGTGGTCACGGACTCGGCCGCGACGAAGTCAGCGAGCCGCCGGAGCGAGGTCTCACCTGGCGGATAGATCGCCAGTCGGGCGCCGTTGAGCAGGCAGCTCCAGATCTCGAACGTCGACGCGTCGAAGGAGATGGACGCCGACTGCGCCACCACCTCGTCACCGTCGGTCTTGCAGTAGTCGATGGGCTTGACCAGGCGCACCACGCCGCGGTGCCGGACGATCGCGCCGCGCGGGCGGCCGGTGGAGCCGGAGGTGTACATCACGTACACCGGGCTGTCCGGGCCGACGCCTACGCCGGGCGACGTGGTCGGGAGCTGGCCGACCACCGGCCAGTCGCGGTCGAGCAGCACGGTGCGCGCCGGGGTCGGCGGCAGCCGGTCGGCGATGCCACTGACCGTGAGGATGACCGGTGCCGCGACATCCTCGACCATGAACGTCAACCGCTCGGCCGGGTATCCGGGATCCAGGGGTACGTAGGCGGCACCGGCCTTGAGCACGCCGAGCATCGCGATGATGAGGTCGGCGCTCCGCTCCATGGCCAGCCCGACCCGATCCTCCGGCCCCACCCCGAGGCCGCGCAGGTGGTGGGCGAGCTGGTTGGCGCGCGCGTCCAGCTCCGCGTACGTGAGCGAGGCGCCCTCGAAGCGCAGCGCGACCGCCTCCGGCGTGCAGCGGGCCTGCGCCTCGAACACCTCGTGCACGCACAGGTCGGAGGGGTACGGCGCGGCCGTGTCGTTCCACTCGACCACGATCTGGTGGTGCTCCGCCTCGGTGAGCACCGGCAGGGCGGAGACCGGCCGCTCCGGGTCGGCGGCCATCGCATCGAGGATCACGCCCAGATGCACGGCCATCCGCTCCACCGTCGCGGCGTCGAAGAGCGCCGGGTCGTAGCGCAGCTCACCGGTCAGCTCGTCACCGGTGTAGGCGATGAGGTTGAGCGGATAGGTGCCGACCTCGCTGGACTCCACCTCGCCGAGACGCAGCCCGTGCGCGGCTGCGGCGTGCGTGTCCACCGGATAGTTTTCGAAGACGACGATGCTGTCGAACAAACCGGCGCCCTGCGACACCCCAGCCC
>NZ_JBHLUH010000066.1:0-2222 GCF_042433955.1 Phytohabitans kaempferiae
CAACCGCTGCTGCGCAAACGACAACGGCAACACACCACCACGCGACACCACCGGGATGGGGGCGGCCGCGGCGTCCGGCTCCCGGGCGTCGATACCCTCGGCCAGCTCGGCGATGGTGGGGTGGTCGAACAGCTCTCGCGGCGACAGGTCGACACCGAACACCTCACGCACCCGGGCCACCACCCGGATACTCAGGATCGAATCACCGCCCAGCTCGAAGAAGTTGTCCCGGACCCCCACCCGGGGCAGGCGCAGCAGGTCGGACCAGATGCCGGCGAGGGCGTGCTCCACCGGTGTTCCGGGGGCCACGTACTCGGCGGCGGAGCCGGCCGCGGCGTCCGGTGCGGGCAGCGCGCGGCGGTCCACCTTCCCGTTCGGCGAGAGCGGCAGCCGCTCCAGGACCATCACCACCGGCGGCACCATGTACTCCGGCACGGCCCGGCCGACGAAGGCGCGCAGCTCCGCCACGTCGACGGTGGCACCGCGAGCCGGGACGACGTAGCCGACCAGCCGCCGGGACGCCTCGTCACCGACGGTGGTGACGGCGGCCTCGGCCACCGCCGGATGGGCGGCCAGCACCGCCTCGACCTCGCCGAGCTCGATCCGGAAGCCCCGGATCTTCACCTGCGAGTCGGCCCGGCCGACGTACTGGACTGTGCCGTCGGGCAGCCACCGCGCCAGGTCACCGGTGCGGTACATGCGGGCCGGCTCCGCGCCCTCCGGGCTCTCGGCGAACGGGTCGCGGACGAACCGCTCCGCGGTCAGCTCCGGCCGGTGCAGGTATCCGGTGGCGAGCTGGACCCCGGCCAGGTAGAGCTCGCCGACCGCGCCGATCGGCACCGGCCGCAGCTCATCGTCGAGCACGTAGAGCCTGGTGTTCCACACCGGGCGGCCGATCCGGACCACGCCCTCCCGGTCGTCCGGGGTGCACCGCCACCAGGTGACGTCGACCGACGCCTCGGTGGGCCCGTACAGGTTGTCGAGCGGCGCGTCGAGCACCTGGCGGAACCGCTGCCACAGGGCCGCGGGCAGGGCCTCGCCGCTACAGATGACCTGGCGCAACGTCGTGCAGCCGGCCGCGGCGGGCTCTTCGACGAAAGCCTGAAGCATCGACGGGACGAAGTGGACGGTGGTGACCCGCTCGGCCTGGATGAGCGAGGCCAGGTACGCCGGGTCGGTGTGCCCGTGCGGCCGGGCCACCACGAGGGTGGCGCCGGCGAGCAGCGGCCAGAAGAACTCCCAGACCGACACGTCGAAGCTGGACGGTGTCTTCTGGAGCACCCGGTCGTCCGCGTCGAGACGGTACTCGTCCTGCATCCAGAGCAGCCGGTTGACGATCCCCCGGTGGGGTACGACGACACCCTTGGGCCGGCCGGTGGAGCCGGAGGTGTAGATGACGTACGCCGGGGACGCCCCGTCCAGGCCGGCGCGGTCGACGGGGGTGGTGGGCCGCTCGCGCAGCGCCACGACGACGTGCTCCCCGCCGATCAGCAGCGCCGGCACCGACGATGGCAGCGCGGCGGCCGTCTCACCGTCGACGATCGCCACGACCGGGGCGGCGTCCGCCATCATGTACCGGACCCGGTCGGCCGGGTAGTCCGGGTCGACCGGCAGGTACGCCCCGCCGGCCTTGTGCACGGCGTACAGCGCGACGATGAGATCCAGCGAGCGCGGCAGCGCCACCGCGGCCAGGGTGCCCGGCGTGACCCCGACTTCGCGCAGGTGGTGGGCGAGCTGGTTGGCGCGCGCGTCCAACTCCGCGTACGTGAGCGACGCGCCCTCGAAGCGCACGGCGGTCGCCTCCGGCGTCCGGCCCACCTGCTCCTCGAAGAGGTCCGGGAGGCACCGGCCGGCCAGCGGGTGCACGACCGCGGTGTCGTTCCACCCGTCGATGACCTGGTGGTGCTCCGCCTCGGTGAGCACCGGCAGGGCGGAGACCGGCCGCTCCGGGTCGGCGGCCATCGCATCGAGGATCACGCCCAGATGCCTGGCCATCCGCTCCACCGTCGCGGCGTCGAAGAGCGCCGGGTCGTAGGTGAGGCTCATCGCGAGTTCGTCGTCGCCCGGATACGCGAGCAGGTTGAGCGGGAAGCTGGTGCTCTCGACGCCGACCAGGTCACGCATCCGCAGGCCGTACTCGTCGGCGACTGTCGCGTCGGCCGGGAAGTTTTCGAAGACGACGATGCTGTCGAACAAACCGGCGCCCTGCGACACCCCAGCCC
>NZ_JBHLUH010000067.1:0-14989 GCF_042433955.1 Phytohabitans kaempferiae
GATGAGCGGGAGTCGCGAGGCCACGGACCCCAACCACGACGGCGAACGAGCACCGAGGGATGGAGCGAGGTAGGGATGCAGACGCCGGTGGAGCAGGTGCTCTACGAGATCAAGAAGACGATCGTCGGCCAGGACCCCCTGCTCGAACGGTTACTGGTGGCGCTGCTCTCCCGCGGCCACATCCTCGTCGAGGGCGTGCCCGGACTCGCCAAGACGCTGGCGGTCAAGGCGCTGGCCAGCGCGATCGGCGGGCAGTTCCACCGGATCCAGTTCACGCCCGACCTGGTGCCCGCGGACATCGTCGGCACGCGCGTGTACCACCAGCCCACCGGCGAGTTCCAGGTGTCGCTCGGCCCGGTCTTCACCAACCTCCTGCTCGCCGACGAGATCAACCGGGCGCCCGCGAAGGTGCAGAGCGCGCTGCTGGAGGTCATGCAGGAGCAGCAGGTCACGATCGGCCGGGAGACCCACCGCGTGCCCCGCCCGTTCCTGGTCATGGCCACGCAGAACCCGATCGAGTCCGAGGGGACGTACCCGCTGCCCGAGGCGCAGGTCGACCGCTTCATGATGAAGGTGGTGGTGGGCTACCCGAGCGCCACCGAGGAGTTCGTGATCGTCGAGCGGGCCATCGCGACCCCGGCGGCCACGCAGGCGGTCGCCGACCCCGCGCGGCTCATCGAGATGCAGGCCAAGGTCGACCAGGTGTACGTCGACCCGGCGCTGATCGAGTACTCCGTCCGGCTGGCCAACGCGACCCGCCGCCCCGCCGAGGTCGGGCTCGGCGAGCTGAGCCGCTACGTCAGCTTCGGCGCCAGCCCGCGCGCCTCCATCAACCTGGTGCTGGCCGCCCGCGCGCTCGCGTTCGTGCGCGGCCGCGACTACGTCGTACCGACCGACCTCACCGACCTCGCGCTCGACGTGCTGCGGCATCGGCTCGTGCTGTCGTACGAGGCGCTCGCCGACGACGTCACCCCCGACATCGTGCTGACCCGCGTACTCGACGCGCTGCCGGTGCCCGACGCTCCGCTGCGCGAGGCGAGAGTACGGTGACCAGCCCTCCGGACCGCCTGCTGCGCCGCCTCGAGTGGCAGGTCGTACGCCGCCTCGACGGGCGGCTCCAGGGCGCCCACCGCACGGTGTTCCGGGGCACCGGCATCGACTTCGCCGACCTGCGCGCGTACACGCCGGAAGACGACGTGCGCCACATCGACTGGAACGTGACCGCCCGCCTCGACGAGCCGTACGTGCGCCAGTACACCGAAGACCGCGAGCTGACCGCGTGGCTGGTGCTGGACCGTTCGGCGTCGATGCGGTTTGGCACGGGCACCGGCAAGGAGTCGGTCGTCACCGACCTGGCGGTGTGCCTGGCCCGCCTCTTCACGCGGGGCGGCAACCGGGTCGGCGCGATCCTCTACGACAACCAGGTGCAGCGGGTGATCCCGGCGCGCACCGGGCGTACGCACGTGCTGCACCTGACCCACGAGCTGACCAGGGCCGGTCCGCCGCGCGACGACCGGCGCCCCACCGACCTGGCCGCGATGCTGCACCTGGCCGCCGCCACCGCACGCCGTCGCGGGCTGGTCTTCGTCATCTCCGACTTCATCGGCGACCTCGACTGGGAGGGGGCGCTCACCCGGCTGGCGCTGCGCCACGAGGTGGTCGCCGTCCGCGTGGTCGACCCGGCCGAGCTCGACCTGCCCGACCTCGGGCTGGTGCTGGTGGAAGACGCGGAGACCGGCGAGCAACTACTCGCCGACACGAGCGACCCGCTCTTCCGGCGGCGGCTGAGGGCGGAGGTGGAGGCGCGGGAGTTCGCGCTCACCGGCGCGCTGCGGCGGGCCGGGGCGGCCGCCCACCGGGTCGGCACCGACCAGGACCTCGTCGCGGCCCTCGTCGCGATGGCCACGACCTCGAAACGGCGGCGGGCGTGAGCGCGCGGCCCGGCGGTGCGGCCACCGTCGCGCCCGGCCTGGCCGGTGCGGCGGCCACACGCGGCCACGCCGCCGGGACGCGCCGGCCCCCCGGTGGAGCCGGGACGCCGCCAGAGGCGCGGGCGGATCGGGAGGGAGCGTGACCTTCGAGTACCCCGTCGTGCTGGGCGTCGCGGTGGCGGCGGCCGCGGGGCTGCTCGTCGCGTACCACCTCCTGCAACGCCGCCGGGCGGCGGCGCTGGCGGCGGCCGGACTCCAGCCCGCGCGCCCACGGCACGGGCGGTTGCGGCGGCACCTGCCGCCGCTGCTGATGCTCGCCGCGCTGATCCTGCTCTTCCTGGGCGTCGCACGTCCACAAGCGACGGTGCCGGTGCCGCGCGCGTCCGGCACGGTGATCCTCGCCTTCGACGTCTCCAACAGCATGGGCGCCAAGGACATCGAGCCGACCCGGCTCGCGGCCGCCAAGTCCGCGGCGACCGCGTTCGTGCGCGAGCAACCGGACACAGTGGACGTCGGCATCGTCGCGTTCGCGCAGGGCGCGCTCACCACGCAGTTGCCGGGCGCCGACCACGAGAGCACGATCGCCGCCATCGACCGCCTCACCGTGTCCGGCGGCACCTCGCTGGGGCAGGCGATCCTCGCCTCGCTCTCGGCGATCGTCGGCCAGCCGGTCGGCCTCCCCGACCCGGACGCGGCGGAGCCGCCGCCGGACCTCGGCTACTGGCGTTCGGCGACGATCGTGCTCCTCTCCGACGGCGAAGACACCGGCGGCCCGGACGCGGTCGCCGCCGCCGAGCTGGCCGCGACCGCCGGCGTGCACATCGAGACCGTCGGCGTCGGCACGGTCGAGGGCGCCACGATCGAGGTCGACGGATACCAGATGGCGACCGCGCTCAACGAGGAGCTGCTCACCGAGGTCGCGGAGGTCACCGCCGGCTCCTACCATCGGGCGCAGGACGCGCGGTCGCTCGGCGCCATCTACGACTCCCTCGACCTGCGGATCACCACAGAGGACAAGCTGGTCGAGCTGACCGGAGCGGCGGTGGCGATCGCGGTGCTGCTGCTCACGATCGGCGGGCTGCTCATGGTCACCTGGTTCGGACGGATCCTCTGATGTCGCTCACCTGGCCGTGGGCCCTCACCGCGCTGCTCGCCTTCCCGCTGCTGCTGGGCTACCGGTGGTGGCTGCGGCGCCGGCGCCGGCACGAGGCCGTACGCGTCTCCGACGTCGCGCTGATCCGCGCGGCGCTGCCGCGACGCTCCCTCTGGCGGCGGCGCGTGCCGCTGTGGCTCTTCGCCGCCGGCCTGGTGGTGCTCGCCGCCGGTGCCGCCCGCCCGCAGGCGTCGGTGCCCGTACCCGCCAACTCCGCCTCGATCCTCCTCGCCATCGACGTCTCCGCCTCCATGTGCTCCACCGACGTCGAGCCCAACCGGCTGAGCGCGGCGCAGCGGGCGGCCCGCGAGTTCGTCCAGGAGCTGGACGACGGCACGCGCATCGGGCTGGTCACCTTCTCGGGGATCGCCGGCCTGCTGGTCGAACCGACCGACGACAAGGACGCGCTGCTCGCCGCCATCGACAACCTCAAGACCTCCCGCGGCACCGCGATCGGGCAGGCGATCCTCACCTCCGTCGACGCGATCGCCGAGTTCAACCCCGACGTGCCGCCCACCGGCGTCGAGGTGCCGCCGGCGCCCGGGGGCGCGGCCGGCGACTACCAGCCGGACACCATCGTCGTACTCACCGACGGTCGCAACACGCAGGGCGTCGACCCGATCACCGCCGCGGGCGAGGCCGCCGCCCGCAAGCTGCGCGTCTACACGATCGGATTCGGGAGTACCCAGCCCGCGCCCTCCATCTGCACACGCGAGCAGATCAGCGGCGACGCGGCGTTCCGGGGCGACTGGATGGGCGGCGGGTTCGGCGGCTACGGCGGCCGTGCCCGCTACATGCAGGCCGACGAGGGCACGCTCACCGAGGTGGCCGACCTGACCGGCGGCGAGTTCTTCAAGGCCGAAGACGCCGACGCGCTCACCGAGGTGCTGCTCGACCTGCCCGACTCGATCGTGCTGCAACGCGAGGACATCGAGATCACGGCATGGTTCGCGCTGGCCGGCGCCCTCCTCGTGCTGGCCGGCTTCGGACTGGCCCAGTGGTGGCAACGCCCGACCGTACCGCCGGGCGCGTTCGCCGGCGCGGCCCTTTCCCCAGGCGGCGCTGGTCCTTCCCCGGGCGGCGCGGCCGGGTCTGTCGGTGGCCCCGCGTCCTCCGGCGGTGGCCCGGCGCCTGGCGGTGCCCGGCGGGCGCCGGCCTCCGCTGGTGGATCGGGCTCCTCAGCCGCAGGTTGGCGGGGGCCGGGAGCGGGCGAGGGCTGGCAGCCACCGCGGGCGGGCCAAGTTTGGCGGGAGCCCGACGAGGGCTGGGATCCGAAGGCCGGGCGCGGTGGATAGCGGGCTGGTCCGGCTGAGCCGGCGCCTCGCCTACGTCCTGCGCCACGACCCGGCCAGCGTCGGCCTCGCCCTCGACGCGCAGGGCTGGGTCGCGGTCGACGACCTGCTCGCGGCGCTCGCCGCGCACGGTGCCAGCGTCAGCTACGCGGAACTCGACGCCGTGGTGGCGGGCAACGACAAGCGCCGCTTCGCGGTACGTGCCGGCGCCGGCGGGCGTGCCGAGATCCGCGCGAGCCAGGGGCACTCGGTGCCCGTCGACCTCGGGCTGGAGCAGATGCCACCGCCGCCGGTGCTGTACCACGGCACCTCCGCCACGGCGCTCCCGTCGATCCGGGCGCGCGGGCTGCGACGGGGCGAGCGCCACCACGTACACCTGTCGCCGGACCTCCCCACCGCGCTGGCGGTCGGGCGGCGCCGGCGCGGCGCGGTGGCCGTGCTGGAGGTGGACGCGGCGGCGATGGCGGCGGCCGGGTACGCCTTCTACCGCAGTGCCAACGGCGTCTGGCTCACCGATCACGTCCCGCCGGAGTACCTGCGAGGGCCGCCGTGATCGCCGCCTCCGCCGCCGGCCAGGTGGGCGTGTGGGCCAGCCACGCGGGGCACCGCGCCTGCCGGCCGAACAGGTAGAGGTGCGGCACCATCCCGCGTAGCGCCTCGTGTACGTCGAGCTTGTCGTCCACGAAGTGCGTGATGCCCAACTCGGCACAGTGGATCGCCTTGTCCGGGCGGCGGCGGCAGAAGCGCACGCGGTCGGGCGCGATCCCGGTGCGCCCGGCGAAGTCGTGGTGATCCAGCCAGTGGAGGGTTCGCCGCTGTACCCGTTCGCCGCACTTGGAGACGAGCCACGCCCGCCCCTCGAAGCGCGCGACCAGGCGGGCGATCGCCTCGAACGCGCCCGGCACGGCCGGCGTCCGCAGCATCGTCGCCGTGTCGCCGGCGAAGAAGGCGGTGTCGCCGCCCTCGGGGTGGGAAGTGCCGTCGATGATGACCCGGCCGATGTCGATGCCGAGTCGCGGTATCCGATCTTTCATGCTTTCAGCGTCGGGCCGGCGACTCTCATCCGGAACTATCATCCGGCCGCTCAGCTATAGTCCCCGACTATGGCTGATCCCGGCGCCACGGCCCGCGCGGACACCGAGGCGGCGGCAGGCACCGCCAAGAGGACGTCACGCACCGCCGGAAAGCCGAGCGCCGCCGCAGCGGCGCCACGCGTCGCCGAAAGGCCACGCACCGCCGGAACACCGCCCGCCGCCGAAGCGGCAAGCACCACCGGGCCGCCCGGCGCGGCCGCAACGGCGAGTGCCGGCGGCGTGTCGAGTGACGCGCTCTCCGCTTTCGCGGTCTTCGCCGAGCACCTCAACTTCACCCGGGCCGCCGCCGAGCTGCATATCTCCCAGCCGGCCCTGCACGTGAAGGTGGCCAAGCTGGCCCGCGCCCTCGACCGTCCCCTCTACCACCGCAGCGGGCGCCGGCTCGGCCTCATCCCCGCACACACCACCGGCGCCACCGGCACGCCGACCAGGCCAGCCTCCGCGGGGTCAGCGGCCGCGCGGCGCCCGGGCCGGTGAGCGGCGGCTGCCCGGCGCGGGCAGCGTGCTGAACTCCTCCGGGCGCCGCTTGCGCACCAGGTGCGTGAGGTAGAGCAGCGCGCCCGCCAGCAGCCCCATGTCGTCGAGGTAGATCGGGTCGGGCAGCAGGTCGACCGGGAGGATCGTATAGAGCAGCGCGCCGTAGAACGCCACCCTGCCTCCGGCGCCGAGCTCGCCCAGCAGCTTGCGCGTGCGCCACACGCGGAAGGCGAGCACGATCGCGCCGATGAGCGACGCGACGGCGACGATCGCCCCGAGGACGATGACCGCGGTCCAGGCTTCGCTCGACATGCCGCAACCGTAACCGAGCGGCATCCGCCCTGCCCGCTGAGCGACGGCCGCCCGCCCGGCCCGAACGGCTAGCCCACGCGGTCGGAAAAGATGAGTACCCGCGCGGTGAGCAGCGTCAGCCCGAGCGCGTGGTGGAACAGCAGGATCTCGGCCATGGGCAATACCCTAGGCGCCGCCCAAGCCGGCGCGCCCGGCCGCGCGCCGAGCCCTCTCATCCACACAGGCCAGTCGCCGCGCGACCGGGGCGGCCCACCAGCGGGCAGGAGACGTCGGCAGCCAGATCGCCGCATCCCCGGGCAAGACCGACAAGCGGCTGCCGTATCGCGCAGCCATCAGGGTTTGGACGCTAGAGTCGCGGGAACATCTCGGCCAGGTCTCGGTAAGGTCACGGCGACAGGAGCGTAGATGCGCATCGCGATTGTTTCGGTCGATCATCGGCCAGTGCGCCCGGGAAGCCGTGACTGGACGGCCGCACCGGCGGTGCACGTCACCGAGCTGGCGGGCGCGCTCGCCGGCGCGGGGCACGACGTGCGTGTCTACACGCGACGGGTCAACACGTCGCAGCCCGAGGTCAAGACCGGCGCCGACGGCGTCACGACGGTGGCCGTGTCGGTCGACGAGCCCGACGCCTTCGGCCAGTGGCTGGACGGGTCCTGGCAGGACGGTTGGGCGCCGGACGTGGTCCACGCGCACACCCTCCCCTCCGCCCTCGCCGCGATGGTCGCCCGCAAGCTGACCAGCCGCCCGACCGTGGTCACCTTCCACGGGGAGGAGGGTGACGCCCCGGCCATCGCCGGCACCGCCGACGCCATCGTCGTGCTCTCCAGAGCAGAGGCCCACGGGGTACGCAGACTCGGCGCCGCCCCGGGCACCGTCTCCGTCATCCCGCCCGGGGTGGACACGACCCGCTTCGCCCCGGAAGGACGGGCCTGGGCGCGCCGCCGGACCCACCGCGTGATCGCGGTGGGTCAGCTCGTGGCACGCAGTGGCTTCGCCGCCGCCGTCGCCGCGCTGCCCGAGCTGCCCGACACCGAGCTGGTCGTGGTGGGGCGGCCCCGCCCGCCGTCCAACGGGCTCGGCCAGCACGCCGCCGAGCTGCGCGCCGCCGCGGTCAACGACGGCGTGCACGAGCAGCTCCGGCTCACCGGTGCCGCGCCGTACGGCGACATGCCCGGCTGGTACCGCTCCGCCGACCTGCTCGTCTGCACGCCGGAGCACGGGTCGTTCCCCCGCTCGGCGGTGGAGGCGATGGCGTGCGGCGTACCGGTGGTGGCCACCGCCGGCGGCCCGCTCGCCGAGACGGTCGCGGACGGGGTGACCGGCCGGCTCGTACCGCCGGACGGGCTCGCCGCCGCGATCCGTGACCTGCTCGACGACCCCGACCTGCGGCGGGCGTACGGCATGGCGGCCGCCGAGCGGGCCCGGCAGCTCTTCGACTGGACCGAGGCGGCGCGGCGCACCGTCGAGACGTACGAGCGGACCCGCACCGAGCACGCCCTCACGCACCGAGGTCCGGGCGCGGCGGGGCTGGCCGCGTAAGCTCTGGTACGTGATCGCACGCGTTCCGTTCGGCGCGACCGGACACGAGTCGAGCCGCGTCATCTTCGGCGGCGCCGCGCTGGCCGACGTCTCCAAGAGCGACGCCGACCGCACGCTCGACCTGCTGCTGGCCCATGGTGTCAACCACATCGACGTGGCCGCGGGCTACGGCGACGCCGAGCTGCGGGTCGCCCCGTGGCTCCGGCGCAACCCGGGCACGTTCTTCCTCGCCACGAAGACCGGCGAGCGCGGCTACCGAGGCGCCCGCGAGCAGATCCACCGCTCGCTGGAGCGCCTCGGCGTCGACCGGTTCGACCTGATCCAGCTGCACAACCTCGTCGACGTCATCGATTGGGAGACCGCCCTGCGCCCCGGCGGCGCGCTCGAGGCGGCCATCGAGGCACGCGAGGAAGGGCTGGTCCGCTTCATCGGCGTGACCGGTCACGGCCTCTCCGTGCCCGAGATGCACCGGCGCAGCCTGGAGCGGTTCCCGTTCGACTCGGTGCTGCTGCCGTACAACTACACGCAGATGCGCGACCCCCGCTACGCGGAGACGTTCGAGGCGGTGGCGGCGGTGTGCGCGGAGCGCGACGTGGCGCTCCAGACCATCAAGAGCCTCGCGCTGCGCCCGTGGGAGGGGCGCGACAAGACCGCCAAGACCTGGTACGAACCGCTGCGCGAGCAGGCCGACATCGACCTCGCGGTGCACTGGGTCCTCGGCAATCCGCGGGCGTTCCTGCTGACCACCGGCGACGTCGACATCCTGCCCCGGCTGCTCGACGCGGCCGAACGCTTCGCCGGCCGCCCGGCCGACGAGCGGATGGACGCGCTCATCGCCGAGCGCGGGCTGGCACCGCTCTTCGTCTGACAGATTTGGGCTACCGCGATGCCCGTCGTGGTCCGGGCCGTCGCGCGGGGTCCCCGGGGAAACGTGGAGCGCGGCGGAGCGTTTTCTTGGGGTGCTCTCCCGCGGCCTCACCCTCCGCGGTCCACGACCCGACCCCGGCCGGCCGCCGCCTCACGCCGCCGGCTCCCGGCCCAGCCACTGCCCCCAGGTGCGCCGGCTGACCCGCCGCTCGGGATCGCGCGCGACGTCGAGCAGGAAGCGGACGCGGAGCCGGGTCAGCGGGTCGGGCGCGTCGGCGAGCGGGGCGAGCGCGAGGTCGAGCAGCGGCCCGGGCAGGTGGCGCACGACGCGGGCGTAGAGCCAGTCCTTGCACCGGTACCGCCGGGCGACCGCCGCCGCCACCAGCTCGGTCAGCTCGATGTCGAGCTCCGGTGGCACGCCCGCCTCGCCGAAGCGGCTCAGCACGCCGACCTTCGCCGTCCAGGGCGAGCCCCACCACGTGCCCGGGTCGCGCCACTCCTCCGGATAGCGCGCCTCCCAGGCGAGGAAGAGCGTCGCGAACGTGGCGTCGCCGATCCGCGCGTAGAGGGAGTGCTCGACGCGCGCGTCGTCGACGAGGGTCCGGTGCCGCGCCCGCGCGGCGTCCCGCCGCTGCCCGTCCTCCGCCACGAGATCGAACAGCCAGGCGTCCTCCCCCACCGGCATGCACGGACGATAGCGCGTAGCCTGCTCCGGGTGATCGAACCGTCCCACCTCGCGGAGACCCGCACCGCCTACGACACCGTCGCCGCCGACTACGCCGAGCTGCTGCGGGACGATCTCGCCTCGGCGCCGCTGGAGCGGGCGCTGCTCGGCACGTTCGGCGAGCTGGTCCAGGCCGGCGGGGGCGGGCCGGTCGCCGACGTGGGCTGCGGGCCGGGACGGATCACCACGCACCTGCACGCGCTCGGGCTCGACGTGACCGGCGTCGACCTGTCGCCGGGGATGGTCGAGGTGGCCCGCCGGGCGTACCCGGAGCTTGTCTTCCGGGTCGGGACCATGACCGACCTGGACCTGCCGGACGGCGCGCTGCGCGGCCTCGTCGCCTGGTACTCGGTCATCCACACGCCGCCGCGGCGGCTGCCGCTCGTCTTCGCCGAGTTCGCGCGCGTGCTGGCGCCCGGCGGTCACCTGCTGATGGCGTTCCAGACCCCGCACCCCGGAAACGAGGCGGCCGGCTACGAGCGGCGCCGCATCGAGCGGGCGTACGGGCACACGCTCGCGCTCGACGCGTACCGGCTGGCCCCGGAGCACATCGCCGGCCTGCTGGCCGACGCCGGCATCGAGGTGACCACACGCGTGCTGCGCGAGCCGGAGGCTCAGGAGAAGACCCCGCAGGCGTACCTGCTGGCCCGCCGCTAGCTAGCTCAGCACGCGGAAGGTCAGGCCGGCCCGCTCCAGCCGGGCGCGGAGCGCGTCGCCCATCGCCACCGCGGTGGTGAGCTGCCCGGCCAGGTCGGGCAGGTCGTCCTGGCTCAGGCAGAGCGCCGACTCGGCCAGCATCTTCGCCGTCTCGCCGTATCCGGGGTCGCCGCCGGCCACCTCGGCCACCACGCGCCTGCCCCCGCCCTCGGCGACGAAGCGCATCGCGAACCAGCCCTTCGCCCGCCGCCGCGCCGACGGCCCGGAGCCCGGCGGGAGCAGCCGCCGCAGCGCGCGCCGGGTCGGGCCGAGCTGGGCCAGCGCGAACGCGCCACCGGCGGCGACCGCCAGCCCCGCCGCGGTGAACGGGCTGCGCGCGCCGACGAAGTGGCCGTACGTGAAGTCCGGGCCGTAGCGCTCCAGCGCCCGCGCCGAGCGGACCACGATCTGCGGGTCGATGCTCGGCATCGGCAGCGCGTACACGTCGATCGCGGGCTGGTGGTGCGGGCGCCCGGGGAGACCGCGGACCCGGCGCCCGGCGGGGGCCGGCTCGGCCCGGCGGCGTTCACTGTGGACGGTGCCGGCCGAGCGCCAGCGGGCGAAGTTGGTCAGCACGGTGTCGAACGTGCCGCCGGACGGCCGCCCGCCAGCGCTGATGTAGCCGCGCATCCGGATCGGCACCCCCTCCGGCAGGTGCCGCACCGTGTAGAGGGCGCCGATGTCGGGCGGGATCGAGTCGAAGCCGCAGGCGTGTACCAGGCGGGCGCCGGTGCGCTCGGCCGTGGCGTGGTGGCGCAGGTAGACGCGGTCGACGAACTCGGGCTCCCCGGTCAGGTCGGTGTAGTCGGTGCCGGCCGCGGCGCAGGCGGCGACCAGCGGCTCGCCGTGCCGGATGTACGGGCCGACGGTGGTCACGACCAGCCGCGACGACTCGGCCAGCGCGCGCAGCGAGCGCTCGTCGGCGGCGTCGGCCTCGACCACGTCGACCGGCGTGCCGAGCCGCTCGCGCAGCGCCCGCAGCCGGTCGCCGTGCCGGCCGGCGATGGCCCAGCGCAGGCCGGGCGGGGCGTGCGCGGCCAGGTACTCGGCGGTGAGCCGGCCGGTGAAGCCGGTGGCGCCGAAAAGCGCGATGTCGTATGCCCGCTCGCCCATCAACGAAGCGTAATCGCCACGCCCCGCAGGCATGCTCGGACGCCATTCGGGGTACCAGCAGGAGACCGACCAAGCAGACGGGAGGGGCCAACGATGAGAAAGGCCATCGGCCGGTGGGCGGTGGTCGCGGTCGCAGTTCCCCTGGCGGCCGTGGGCGCCCGACAGATCAGCCAGGCGGTCGAGGCCCGCAAGGGTGGTTCGACGCGGGTCTCGCGGATGCTGCACAAAGGCGCGGACGCGTTGCAATCGATGACGGGCCGAAAGCGGAGGCACCGTTTCGGGTTCCGCTGACCCTCGGCACCGCACGCGACCGCGTACCTTGGGTACGCGGTCGCGCATTTATGTCCACTGATGCGTTTCATTGCAACGCTTGGATATTTCGCGCGCCTTCCGTAACATATTGATCTGCGAACCCGTGGGCCTGGTGGAGAGGCACGCCGGCCCGACCCCAGCGACTGGCGGTCGCTGCCCGGGTTCGGTGCTCTCTTCACCCCACCATCAGGAGCCACGAGTCACACCTCCGCACCGTGTCGCGCCGGTCCGGCCGGGCCGCTCCGGCGCGACCCCCGAGACCTCACCGAGGTACGAAGGGGGTCGGCGGCGCGGTGCTCACAACCGGTAGAGCACCGCGCCGTCGATGTCTTCCCGGGTGATCCCGAGGCCGTCGACGGGGCGGGCGGTCACCCCTTCCCACGGCGTGCCGGGCAGGTGCTGCGGCAGGACCAGCACGTCCTTGACGCCGATGCCGCGCAGGTACGCGATCGAGCTCTGGTCCGGGAACGACAGCGTCGCCGCCCGCGTCTGCGCCTGGCTGGTCGGCTCGAAGCCGGCGAGCCCGTTGGCGATCCGCGGGAAGCCCTCGGTGCTCCACAGCATGTAGTGCAGCTCCAGCAGACCGGTGCTGGGCAGCACCAGCAGCGGCTCGCGCGCGGCAGCCATCGCGGCGGGCGGCTGCGGCACCTCCGGATGCCCGGTGCGGTTGACGCTCTCGCCGAGCACGAGCAGCAGCGGGACGACCAGGAACGCGCGGGCCGCCAGCCGGCCGGCGGTCTTGAGCTGGTCGGTGTTGCGGACCGCCTCGGCGATCGCGCCAGCCGCCAGGATCGCCAGCAGCAGGCTGATCCAGATCATCAGCCGACCCGGAGTGCGCAGTGCGTCCCACCCCGGCAGGTGCTTGGAGAGTGTCAGGTAGCCGGGGTCGCCGTCGCCGCCGAGCGTGGCGCCGAGGCCGAGCAGGGCGGTGCCGACGGCGCCGACCGCGAGCAGGATGCGGTGGCGCACCGAGAAGATCGAGAAGAACAGGCCCGCGGAGGCCAGCACGATCAGCGTGATGCCCGGCAGCAGCGCCATCTCCGGCGGCCAGGTGAGCTGCTCGCGGGCGGCCGCGTGCCGCTCGCCCCAGAACCACGACTCGCCCGGCGCGGTGAAGTACCCCTTCACCGGGGGCGAGAACATGACCGTCCACTCCAGACCGCGCACGCCTTGCGGGTTGAGGTCGACGACCTTCAGGTAGACCCAGGCCAGGCCGCCGGTGACCACCGCGAAGACGCCGCCGCCGACGAGGTCGGCGATCAGCAGGCGCCGGCCGAACGGCGGGCGGGCCTTCTTCCGCCACCACGAGATGCCGTACGTGGCGGCTCCGACGAGACAGACGCCGATCAGGAAGTACGCGAACGGGAGCCCGATCCCGAAGCCGAGCGTGATCTGCCAGGCCGCGACCAGCCAGCCGGCCACCGCCCAGCCGGGCCGGCTCCGCTCCGGCTGGTACCCCTTGGTCAGCGAGTAGCCGTGCCCCCGCGCCAGCATCGCCAGGGAGAGCGCGATGCCGCCGACGGAGAGGATGTTCATGTGGCCGCCGTGCGCCAGCCGCCACGGCGAGAACGCCCATGCCACGCCCGCGACGGTCGCCGCGAGCCGCCCGGCGCCGAGCTGGCGCACCAGCGCGTACGCCCCGATGAAGGCGAGCGCGTAGAGCAGCACGTACAGGATGTTGTAGCGGATGATCGCCGCTTCCACGCCGGAGCCGAAGAAGCCGAAGGGCGCGTATCCGAGGAGCGTGTCCGAGTACACGTAGGTGTACGTCTCGGGATAGAAGGTGTTGGAGTCCCACAAGCCGAACGGATTGGTCAGCAGCGCGTGCCCGCCCCACGCGACCTGCCACGCCTGGAGCGTCGGGTCGCCAATGTCACCGGGGATCGTCGAGGCCGGATGCCGCATCGTCGGCCAGGTCAGCACCACCGCCAGCAGCAGCCCGCCGAGCACGGCGAGGGTCCACTCGTGGGTGAGCGCTCGCCAGGCGCGGGCGCGTCTGGGCGCGCCGTCGCGTTCCTCGCTGGCGGCTTCGGGCTCGATCGTCGGGGCTGCGGCTTCCATAAGAGTCGATGTTAAGGCAGGTGGGGTCGGGGACGGTGGGCAGTCGGGCCACTTCGGCGGCCGGGGCAGATTCGTCCGAATGATACCGGTCCCTCCTGGCCCGCACGGTGACGGCCGTGTCTCAATCCCCACCTAGCCTTGAAAGTCTATGGGTTAAGTGGAATATTGCCTCCAGGCGGCGAGGCCGCCGATGACCGCCCGGCCTCGCGTGCCGTTCGTGCGCGAGGCCGCGCTGAAGGAGGACAGTTTCCTTGACGAAGATACGAACCAAAGCAGCCATCGCCGTCGTACTTGCCGCGGGGCTGACTCTTTCCGCGTGTGGTGGTGGCGACGACGCCTCCGGTGGCGAGTCGACCACCCTTTCCATCGTCGGCTTCGCGGTGCCCGAGGCGGCCAACAAGGCGATCGCGGCGGAGTGGAACAAGACGCCCGAGGGCAAGGGCGTGCGGTTCCAGACGTCGTACGGCGCGTCCGGCGACCAGAGCCGCGCGGTGGTGGCCGGCCTCAAGGCCGACTACGTGCACTTCTCGGTGACCAGTGACGTCACCCGCCTGGTCACCGAGGGCCTGGTCGACGAGGCCTGGGACGACGGCCCCAACAAGGGCGTGGTCTCGTCGTCGATCGTGGTGCTGGCCGTGCAGAAGGGCAACCCGAAGAACATCCAGGGCTGGGACGACCTGATCAAGCCCGGCGTCAGGATCGTCACGCCGAACCCGGCCTCCTCCGGCGCCGCCCGGTGGAACGCGCTGGCCGCGTGGGGCCACATCGCCGCCAACGGTGGCACCGACGAGCAGGCCGCCGACTTCGTCAAGAAGCTCTTCGCCAACGTGGTCTCGCTCCCCAACAGCGGCCGGGACGCCACCACCAGCTTCCTCAACGGCGGCGGCGACGTGCTGCTGGCGTACGAGAACGAGACCATCCTGGCCACGCAGAACGGCGAGGAGCTCGACTGGGTCATCCCGGACACGACGATCCTCATCGAGAACCCGGGCGCGATCCTCAAGAACGCCAGCCCCAAGGCCCAGGAGTGGCTCTCGTTCGTGCTGAGCGACAAGGGCCAGCGGCAGTTCGCGCTCAAGGGCTTCCGGCCGATCATCGACGGCGTCGACACCAGCGGCATCGAGGGCGCGCTCGACCCCAACGACCCGTTCCCGGCGCCGAAGAAGCTGCTCACCGTCGAGAACGACTTCGAGAGCTGGTCCGCCCTGTCGAAGAAGTTCTTCGACGAGAAGGAGGGCATCGTCACGAAGATCATCGCCGAGTCCGGCAAGGCCCAGTGAGCGAGCGAGTTGGCGCGGCGGCGCCTGGACTGAGCGGCCCCGCCGACGAAGTCGGGGTTTCGGGGTCGCGAGGGAAGACGCCGCCTTCAGCGCCGCACGAGCGAGCGAACCAGGAGGCACAGTGAGCGAGCGAGTTGG